>JAJRYI010000349.1 GCA_024275815.1 Actinomycetes bacterium
ACTCTCGTCTACATGTGGCCCGGTGTTCTCCGATAGACCAGGAAACGCATTGCGCACGATTTCGTGAGATCGGGCATACAATCGCAACACTGTCGGCAGGGGAAGGACGATGCGCCGGTTCATCATTGCAACAGCACTCGCTGTTCCGGTCGTCGTGATGCTGTTCGTCGCCGCCGGTTACCTCCATGATGAGGTGATCGCCTCAGACCGTGTCAGTCGGGGGGTCACCATCGTCGGAGTCGACGTCTCCCGCTACACGGCTGAGGAAGCCGCAGCAGTCGCCACCACGTACGAACAACAGCTTCTCGCAGAACCCGTCGAGCTGATCATCGACGGCAAGACAGTCGAACTCGATCCCCAGGATGCAGGCCTCGACGTCGATGAGGCCGCGGTTGCCGAAGAAGCATTGTCGGTGCGGCGCAAGAGCACCATCACATCGAACGTCCCGGCGTGGGGACGGTCGTTCATCTCAACGACATCGGTCGACGTACCCGTGACCGTCGATGAGGAAGCCATCGCCACCGTCCTCGCCGAGCTGTCCCTGACTGCGATCAACAAGCCTGCGTACGACGGGGCGATCAAGGTCGACAACGGTGAGATCATCGCCGAGTACCCCCAGGCTGGACTGCGTGTCGACCTCGACACAGCAGTGCCGCTCATCGCCGCACAACTCGTCGAACTCGACCGCGAACCGATAGAGATCCCGCTCGTCCCGATCGAGCCACAGATCACCGACGCAGACGTCGATGCGGCACTCGCCCTGGCAAAGGCCCTGACGGACGAGGCCGTGCGCCTCCGTGTACCGGGCCAGACGGGCACGATCATCTTCACCCCTGCAGGTCTGACCTCTGCTCTGCGAAGTGAGATCGTCGTGAACTCGCCGGCGGTGCTCACCGTGGATCTCGACCCCGACGTACTGACCGAGATCGCTGCACGTTCACTGGACCAGTTCAACGTTCCACCGGTCGATGCGACGTTCGTTTTGACCGAGACGGTACCCGAGGACGGCGGCGAGGACGCCGAACCGGTCAAGGCGCTCGAGATCGTACCGTCGATACGCGGCCAGAAAGCCGACCTGACGGCGATCCCCGACATCGTCGAGGTCGCTGCACTGGGATCGGGCATCGGCACGATCCCGATGACCGACGGTGACGAAGCCGAGTTCACGACGGCGATGGCCGAAGCGATGGGTCCGTTCGGCGAAGGTTCGAGCTTCACGACGTACCACCCAGCCGGCCAGTCCAGGGTCACCAACATCCAGCTCCTCGCAGATGAGATCCGAGGCGCCATCGTCATGCCGGGCGAGGAGTTCTCGGTCAACGAACGTGCCGGAGAACGCACGCTCGAAGAGGGATACGTCAGGGCAGGTGCGATCATCAACGGCCGTGTCCAGTGCTGTGACTCCAAGGTCAACATCGGCGGAGGCACGAGCCAGTTCGCAACGACGTTCTACAACGCTGTGTTCTTCGGCTGCTACGAGGACGTGTTCCATCAGCCACACAGCCTCTACTTCTCCCGCTACCCCTACGTTCGTGAAGCGACCCTCGGCTGGCCGATGCCCGATGTGATCTTCAAGAACGACTCGGACGCTGTCGTCTATATAGACACGACGTATACGCCGTCGTCGATCACCGTCACGCTCTACGGCAACAACGGTGGCCGGACGTGTACTTCCTCGACTGAAGGCAACACGGTCACGCGCACCATGACGTGGCCCGACGGATCGGTGACCCAGCAGCACTGGGAGTGGAACTACCGCCAACCCACCAAGGAAGAGCCGACCACCACAACGACCACCGAGGCGCCGCACGACACCACCACGACGACCACAGCTCCTCCCACGACCACCACGGCACCGCCGACCACGACGACATCGACGACGACCACGACCACCACGGCACCGCCGACCACGACGACATCGACGACGACCACCTCTTCCCCGTGATCATCGCCGTTCGCACGACGGAGATGCGCGGCCAGGGAGCAATCGTTCTCCGTCCCCCCTTCAGGGGGACAAGCGAGTCCTCGAGCGAAGGGGTAGCGCGAGTCCGCTAGCCCGGTACGGCAAAGACTGATCGCGCGGATTACTTCCACTTCGTGCTCGCAGGCTCGCCCTCCCCCTGCATCGCTCGTTCCTCGCTCTGCCGTCCCCCCTGGGACGGGAGGATGGAAGGATTCCGCACGGGATCGATCCGTCACACAGCGGATTCAGGTTCGAGAGAGACGGATCGAGTCAGCCGGAACGAAACCAGGGTTCCGTGCGTTGACACCCCGATGACGCCCCAACGCCGTTTCGCCCTTCCCGGTGGGAAGATCGATGTCTCCTCCCCCCTCGAGTGGTCTCGCGCGATGCTCCGGGGGGCGCACCTGTTCGGGTCGTCGTTGAACCACCTGATGCAAGTAGCCCATACCGGCAGCCGTCGCGACCTGCACGACGCGGAACGGTCCTGGACCCAAGATGCCGCAACGGCGATCGATCTGACGATCGACGTCCACGGCCTCGACACCATCGACCTGGAGCGCCGCTACATCGTCACACCGCTCCATGAGGGCTTCATGGATCTCATCGCCCTCCAGCATCTCCCTCTCGACATGGCGTACGCCGCAACCGAGGAGCTCTTCTCCTGGGAGTACCTCGGGCCATATCTTCGTGCCACCCACCAGGTCTCCGTGTCCCCAAAGAGAGGTTCCGCTGCGTACCGCTCGCTCCTCACCGCTGCACGCGACACCGCACGACACGGCGAGAGCCTCGTCGTCTTTCCTCAAGGATCAGTGCTCGGCATCGAGGTTGCCTTCCAACAGGGAGCGTTCAAACTCGCCGAGCGTTCGGGCGTCCCCGTACTCCCCGTGATCCTGACCGGTGCGGCATCCGTGTGGGACTACCCCTTCTCCACGACGCTGCACTTCGGCAGAACCATCCGTCTGGAAGTGCTCCCGGCCATCGAGCCGGGCAATGCGGTCGCTGCCGCAGATGCCATCGAGTGGGAGATGAAGGAGCGGGCACTGGTCTGGGATCCTCCCCCGCGACGCTTCGACCCGGAACGTGACGGATGGTGGGATGACTACCGATACGAGATCGACCCGCGCTTTGCAGACGTGTTCGAGGCGGTCACACTTCATCGTCTGGGAACCGTAGCTCGCAGTACATAGAGGACACGCGGATAGGGAGCAGTCGGTCCAGCTCTGCCGTCCCCCCTGAACCTGGATCCACGAGGTCGCACTGTTTCGAGACTTCCGATTCCTCCGTCCTCCCCTCGAGGGAGGACGGGGTTGCCGCAAGCCTGGGGACGGATTCGACCTCGTGGATCCAGGTTGAAAGGAGGACCGAAGAACCCGATGTCGCGCACAGAAAGAGTGCAGCAGTCAACACGGCGAAACCCGCACGGTGACCGACGAAACAGGCGACCACCAACACGCACCTCGTGGATTGAGGTTTACCGACGACACGCGAGCATCCAGGAGTAGTCAGGGTTTCCGACTGTGAGCTGTGAACTGTCAACCCACCGACGGCTTTCACCCATTCGCTGATCTTCAAAGGGCATCGGACGGTGTGTGAGGTGCGGAGCCGTGCCAAACTCAGTACACACGACCACCGAGGAACCATGGACTACCGCACGATCATCGAGCCCTTCCGCATCCACAGCGTTCAAGCCATCGACCTTCCAGATCTCGCCCAACGCGAGGCTGCCCTCGAGCGTGCCGGCTTCAACCTCTTCGGTCTGCACGCCGACGAGATCATCATCGACCTTCTCACGGACTCGGGCACCGGGGCGATGTCGTCGAACCAGTGGGCGGGGATGATGCAGGGCGACGAGTCCTACGCCGGCAGCAGATCGTTCTTCCGATTCGAGGCGGCAGTCAAGGGCATCACCGGCATGGACGAGGTGATCCCGACACACCAGGGCCGGGCAGCAGAGAAGATCCTTTTCTCGGTCTCCGTCAAGGAGGGTGACGTCGTCCCGAACAACACCCACTTCGATACGACACGGGCGAACGTCGAGTACCAGGGCGCTGAGGCGCGTGACCTCGTCATCCCGGAGGGTTTGAACCCATCGACGGTCCTGCCCTTCAAGGGCAACATGGACATCGAGCGGCTCAGAGCGACCATCGAGGAGGTCGGCACCGACCGTGTGCCGCTGGTGATGGTGACCGTGACCAACAACTCGGGTGGGGGCCAACCCGTGTCGATGGCGAACCTTCGCGAGGTTCGGGCCGTGTGCGATGAGTTCGGCATACCGCTCTACCTCGACGCGTGCCGGTTCGCAGAGAACGCCTGGTTCATCAAGCTCCGCGAGTCGGGGTACGAGGACAAGACACCGCGTGAGATCGCCAAAGAGATGTTCTCCTACGCCGACGGTGCAACGATGTCGGCCAAGAAGGACGGACTCGCCAACATCGGCGGGTTCCTCGCCACGAACGACCAGGAGATCTCCCTCCAGGCACGCAACCTCCTGATCCTCACCGAGGGGTTCCCCACCTACGGCGGACTCGCCGGGTACGACCTCGAAGCCGTCGCGATCGGCCTCGAAGAGGTACTCGACGAGAACTACCTGAACTACCGCATCCGATCCACGGCGTACCTCGCTGAGACGATCTCGAACGCCGGTGTTCCGATCGTCCAGCCCCCGGGCGGCCACGCGGTGTACATCGATGCAGCTGCGCTGCTAGCACACATCCCTCCCCATGAGTATCCCGCACAGGCCCTCGCCGTCGAGCTGTACCGGGCAGGTGGTGTGCGCGGTGTCGAGATCGGCACGGTCATGTTCGGTCGGCCCGATCCCGACGGTGGCCCCGACACGCCCTCTGCGATGGAACTCGTCCGGCTCGCGATCCCCCGACGGACCTACACCCAGAGCCACATCGACTATGTCGGGGAAGTCGTCATCGACGTTGCAGGACGGGCATCGACGTTGCGGGGCCTCACGATCGTGGAGCAACCGACCTGGCTGCGCCACTTCACGGCTCGCTTCGAACCTCTCTAAGACGTCGGCCTGTCGTATCGGGGTGAACGAGAGAGCACCTCTTCGCGAGAGAGGAGCCTCGGTGAGGCCCCTCCTCGTTCAACCGGCCCGCCGCTGGCGACGCTCATATCATCGTCCACATAACCGACTGGGTTTCCAAGTGCCTATGGCACTCGCTTGGCGGGGTACGGATCCTCGCACCGCCAGAGCGACCCGGCTTGGTATCTATCCACAACCACCGTCGCACACAATCCTCAACGTGTCAATGATCAAACGGCTACCCGCGATAACGTCCCTCAACGGATCCGAGAGGCACCGAACACAGTGCCGAGAACAACGGCAACCGCCCTCCTCGCAGCGGCGTCTACGAGGTCGCCGTAGCCGTTGACGTGGGCACCGATGACGAGCCTTCCGCTCTCACATACGACGTCTCCGGGGGCACACACGTCGACCGTCACCGGCCGCAAGTGCTCGGGAAGCTCCAGGGCTCCAAATGAGCCCCCGCGAGCCGTCGATGGAACACCGATGCGGGTGACGCCGGGCTGGGAAGGGTCCCTGGTCGGGTCGGCGAGGAGCACCAACGCAACGATGCGCACGTCGGGTACCGACCCTGCCACCGCCTCCTTGACCACCTGGGCGCCCTGGGAGTACCCGACGAGAACGATGCTCGAACCGGCGCAGCGGGCAGACTCTCGGGCAAGCACTCTCCTGAGCTCCTCGACGCCACGCTGCACACTCCGGTCGTAGTCGCCGTTGATGAGCACGAGGCCGAACGAATCACTGACCGATATCGCCGGGTACTCGAGTGGCACATCGGTCACGGACCTGCCGCTGGAGACGATCCGTTCGACGATCACATCGAGCGTCCCC
>JAJRYI010000350.1 GCA_024275815.1 Actinomycetes bacterium
AAACGCCAGGTCACGGCACTGCCTGGAGCTGCCTTCTTCCACCATGCAGACAGCTTCGCGATGATCCGTGGTGGACACATCGACCTGTGCGTTCTCGGCGCCCTCCAGGTGTCTCAGCACGGTGACCTCGCCAACTGGTCCACTGGAGCCCCCGATGCCATTCCGGCGGTCGGTGGGGCCATGGACCTCGTAGCGGGGGTCAAGACGATCCACGTCATCACACAACACACGACGAGGAACGGTCAGCCGAAGCTCGTACGGTCCTGTACGTTCCCGTTGACGGGACCCGCAGTGGTGGATCGGATCTACACAGATCTTGCGGTGATCGATGTCACACCCGACGGATTCAGGCTCGTGGAGCTCGCCCCGGAAGTCGACCTCGATTACGTGCGAGAGCGAACGGGTGCACCACTCATCACGTTGGATGGGAATCAGGAAGGAGCCGAAGCTGATGGATGAGACAACAGCAGAGTCCAAGAGCGCTGCGCTCTACGCCCGGGCACTCCAGGTCCTCCCCGGCGGAGTGAGTCGCAACACGGTCCTGCGCAAGCCGCACCCTCTCTACGTCGACCACGCGTCCGGGTTCCGGGTGACCGACATCGAAGGGGTCGATCGCATCGACTTCGCGAACAACATGGCGTCGTTGATCCACGGACACGCTCATCGCGCCATCATCGAGGCTGTCACAGAACAGCTGTCCAAGGGAACCGCGTTCACGCTCGCCACCGAGGTCGAGATCCGTTACGCAGAGCATCTCACGCAGCGCAACGATGGATTCGAGAAGATCCGCTTCGTCAACTCGGGGACCGAGGCCGTGATGGCATCGGTCAAGGCATCTCGTGCGTTCACCGGCCGGTCCAAGATCGCGAAAGTCGAAGGTGCCTACCACGGCGTCTACGACTACGCCGAAGTCAGTCAGACATCGAACCCGGGCAACTGGGGAAGTGCCGCGGACCCGGTGGGTGTTCCGGTTGCCTATGGGACACCGAGTGCCGTACTCTCCGACGTCGTGGTCATCCCCTTCAACGACCCGGAGCTTGCCGTTGCGATCCTCGACGAGCATCTGGGCGAGCTGGCATGTGTCCTGATCGACCTCATGCCGCACCGTGTCGGCCTGTCACCGGCCGACCCGGCGTTCGTGTCGGCACTGCGGGAGTGGACCGAGTCGGACGGATCGCTGCTCGTGTTCGACGAGGTCATCACGTTCAGGTCCCAGTACGGCGGTGCCCAGAACTGGTACGCCGAGCGACCGGATCTCACGGCCATGGGCAAGGTCATCGGGGGAGGTTTCCCCGCCGGGGCCATTGCAGGGCGCAGCGACGTGATGGATGTCATGGACCCCCTCGCCGAGAACGTTCTCTTTCCCCACTCGGGCACGTTCTCAGCGAACCCCATCACGATGACCGCCGGACTCGCGGCCATGACGCTGTTCGACGCCGAGGCGGTCGAGCAGGTCAACGCGCTGGCAACCCGCGCGATCGAAGGGATCACAGAGGCGATCACAGCGACGGGAGCCACGGCGTGCGTCACCGGTGGAGGATCGATGTTCCGCGTGCACCTCAAAGCGCGTCCGCCGAGGAACTACCGAGAGGCGTACGCAGACGCCCAAGAGACCGCCCGGCGTGCTGCCCTCGTGGAGTATCTCCTCGACCGTGGGTTCATCATGATCAACACCTGCTCGGCGACGATCTCGACACCGATGGGTGTCGAGGAGATCGATGCCCTCGTCGATGCGGTAGCGGACGGGCTGGAGCGCTACGCAACGGCCTAGCATCGTCGGGGAGCGGTTCGAGCGGTCTACGCTTGGCACATGTCGGACCCGACGGAACTCATAAGGAAACTCTCAGATGTCCAGGACCGCATCCTCGCGCTTCCCGACGATGCGTTGGAGCAGCGCTGGGAGCTTCGCAAGGAGCAGGACGAACTTCGCAGACAGGCCCAGGAGTTCGCGTACGCCATGGACGACGACAAGTTCGACGATGAGCTCCTCTCTGAACTCCGGGCACTGCGTGATCAGATGAAGGCCATCGAGCGTCAGCGGATCGATCTCGTCGGTCAGGCCGGGGGAGGCTCGTTGTCGGGCGAGATAGGCAACCTCGGCGGTGTCAAGATCAACCGCGGCATCGATGATGCCATGGGGCTGCCCGCTATCAAGGAGCGCATCGGTGTCATCAAGGGTGTTCTCGTGAACCGGGGTGTCAAGATCCCACCCGCGGACTGACGTCTGACTTCTCGTCTCGGCTGCGAGCTACGCTCGTACTCGATGGGCGATTACCACGTACACCTCCATCCTCACGGTCCATACACCGGCAAGGGCCCCCCTCCAGGGCAGTACCCGATCGACCACATCGAGGCGTACTTCGAGGTGGCCCGGGCGAACGGTGCCGACGAGATCGGCTTCACCGAGCACCTCTATCGCTGTGTCGAGTCCCGATCCGTGCTCGGTACGTGGTGGGATGCAGACCCTCGCAAGGATCTACGCGAGTTCACGAGCTCGTACGTACGCAGCGAGAGAGTGCTGTCCCTCGAACGGTACGTCCAGGCAGTCGTCGATGCCAAGGATCGGGGGCTCCCGGTCAAGCTGGGTCTCGAAGTCGACTTCTTCCCCGATACGGTCGACGCCGTCGTCGAGTTCCTCGAACCGTATCCGTTCGACTTCCTCATCGCGTCGACACACTGGCTTGGCGCATGGGGTATCGATCTGGCGGAGCAGGACTACGAGTTCGATCGC
>JAJRYI010000351.1 GCA_024275815.1 Actinomycetes bacterium
CGTCATCGGAGTATGTCTCCATGGTACGGCGAGGTCGGTGCCGACTCCGGGCGTGTGAACACCGTGTGGTCGAGTGCGGGGTGTCTCCCTATCCTGCCGCACATGGCCACTTCCGATCACGTCCGCATCGTCACCGCCACCTCGCTCTTCGACGGGCACGACGCGGCGATCAACATCATGCGAAGGATCCTGCAAGCCTCGGGTGCAGAGGTGATCCACCTCGGCCACGACCGCTCTGCCGCGGACATCGCTGAGGCAGCGATCGAAGAGGATGCACACGCGGTTGCGATCACGTCCTATCAGGGCGGACACATGGAGTTCTTCCGCTATCTGCGTCGGCTCCTCGACGAAGGAGGCGGCCACGACATCGTCGTCTTCGGCGGGGGAGGAGGCACGATCCTGCCCGAAGAGGGAGAGGAGTTACTTGCTGAGGGAACCGCCCGCATCTACTCACCCGACGATGGTCGCACGCTCGGCCTCCAGGGCATGATCGACGACTTGCTCGCTCGGGCCGCACACGCCCAGCCCGTCCTCGGTCAAGACATGGTCGATCGCATCCTCAAGGCAGATCATGCGGCGATGGCCAGGGCGATCACCCTTGCAGAGAACGACCCGGCAGGTGCAGCATCGATACTCGAGACCATCCGCGAGCATGCCGCGCGATCGAACGCACCGGTGGTCGGGTTCACGGGAACCGGAGGTGCAGGCAAGTCGTCGATCCTCGACGAGCTGGTACTCCGCTTCCGACGAGATCACCCGGACCGTTCGATCGCTGTGATCTCCGTCGATCCGTCACGACGCCGCACCGGCGGTGCGCTCCTCGGCGATCGTATCCGGATGAACTCGGTGTCGGGCGACACGGTGTTCATGCGTTCGCTCGCCACCCGTCAGGCAAATCTGTCGATGTCGCCGTACGTTGCTGACGCGGTGTCCGTCGTCAAAGCAGCGGGGTTCGACCTGATCCTCCTCGAGACATCCGGTATCGGGCAGTCCGACACCGAGATCATCGACTCCTCAGAGGTCTCGGTGTACGTGATGACCCCGGAGTTCGGAGCTGCAACTCAGCTCGAGAAGATCGACATGCTGGATTTCGCCGACGTCATCGCCATCAACAAGTCGGATCGAAGGGGCGCCGAAGATGCCCTGCGTGACGTGCGCAAACAGGTGCGACGGAACCGTACCGATTTCGATGTTCCCGACGAAGATCTCCCCGTCGTTGGAACGATCGCGTCGCGGTTCAACGATGCGGGTACACAGCGACTCTACGAGATGATCCTGCGCGCCGTGGCAGACAAGGCCGGCGTCGACATGGCGGTGCCGCATAGGGAGGGCCGGGATGGTGTCGACCCGGTGATCCCACGCTCGAGGGTTCGGTATCTGAGCGAGATCGCCGAGACGATCCGTGCGTACGACGCAGCTACGGAGGCGATGGCTGAACTCGCCGGCGATCTCCAGGCGCTCGAGCGCGCTCAAGACCTGATCCCCGACCTCGGCCTGCGTGAATACATAGAGGACGTCAAGGAGGGCCTCTCGCCCGATGCCACGTCCGGCCTGGAGTCCTGGGACGATGAGGTGGAACGTTACGCCGGGGGCGAGGTCCGCTACGAGGTACGCGGCCGCGAGATCGTCGTGGACAACACGCTCGAGAGCCTCTCGGGAACCCCGTTCCCGAGGGTGATCCACCCGGTGATCGACGGCTGGTCAGATCGGGTCCGCTGGCTTCGCAAGGAGAACCTTCCAGGACGGTTCCCGTTCACCGGGGGAGTCTTTCCGTTCAAGCGTGACGTAGAGGATCCAACGCGGATGTTCGCAGGCGAGGGTGGACCCGAGCAGACCAACCGTCGGTTCCACTACCTCGCATCGGGGATGCCGTTCACCCGGCTGTCAACGGCCTTCGACTCTGTGACGCTCTACGGGAGCGATCCCGACCCGCGTCCGGACATCTACGGCAAGGTCGGGAACTCCGGTGTTTCTGTCCCGACTCTCGACGACGCCAAGAAGCTGTACTCCGGCTTCGATCTGCTCGATCCGGGAACGTCGGTATCGATGACGATCAACGGACCCGCGCCGATGATGCTGGCGTTCTTCCTCAACGCTGCGATCGATCAGGCGTGTGAGCGGTACATTCGCGACAACGGTCTCACCGATGAGGTGGAGGCTGAGATTTCATCCCTCTACGAAGATCTCGGTGTCCAGCGCCCGAGTTACCACGGAGAGCTCCCTCCAGGGCACGACGGGTCGGGTCTGATGCTCCTCGGTGTGAGCGGTGCTGACGTGCTGCCGCCCGAGGTCTACGACGAGATCAAGGCCGAGACGCTCGCGACGGTCCGAGGGACGATTCAGGCCGACATCCTCAAGGAGGATCAGGCGCAGAACACCTGCATCTTCTCTACCGAGTTCGCGCTGTCGATGCAGGGAGACATTCAGCAGTACTTCGTCGAGCACGGCGTGCGGAACTTCTACTCGGTGTCGATCTCGGGATATCACATGGCCGAAGCGGGAGCGAACCCGATCACCCAACTGGCGTTCACCCTCGCCAACGGGTTCACCTTCGTGGAGTACTTCCTGTCACGCGGGATGCAGATCGATGAGTTCGCACCCAGCCTCAGCTTCTTCTTCTCCAACGGTCTCGATCCCGAGTACGCGGTCATCGGGCGTGTTGCTCGGCGTGTCTGGGCCAAGGCGATGCGGGATCTCTACGGAGCGTCCGAACGCTCTCAGAAGCTCAAGTACCACATCCAGACGTCGGGCCGGTCCCTCCACGCACAGGAGATCGAGTTCAACGACATCCGCACGACGCTCCAGGCGCTCTACGCGCTCTACGACAACTGCAACTCGCTGCACACGAACGCGTACGACGAGGCGATCACGACGCCGACCGAGGACTCCGTGCGCAGGGCCCTGGCGATCCAGCTCATCATCAACAAGGAACTCGGCCTCGCCCGCAACGAGAACCCGCTTCAGGGATCGACGATCATCGATGAGCTCACGGACCTCGTCGAAGAGGCAGTGCTCATCGAGTTCGACCGGCTCACCGACCGAGGCGGAGTGCTCGGTGCGATGGAGACGATGTACCAGCGTTCCAAGATCCAGGAGGAGAGCCTCAAGTACGAGCGGCGCAAGGACTCGGGTGAGCTCGAGATCATCGGCGTCAACACGTTCCTCTCCAAGGAGGGCTCGCCGTTCATGCGCCCGGAGCACGTGATCCGTTCGAGCGACGAGGACAAGGAGCTCATCGTCAAGGACCTCCGAGCGTTGCATGAGCGTGCACCCGATCGCACGCGCCGGGCTCTCGAATCCCTCCAGCAGGTCGCCCTCGATGGGGGGAACATCTTCGAAGCGCTCATCGACGTGTCGAGAGTCGCCTCCCTCGGCCAGATGTCCCAGGCGCTCTTCGAGGTCGGCGGCCGCTACCGCAGGAACATGTGAGCCGAGCGAAGCTCGGCGGCTGTTCAGCTCACAGCTCACAGCCAACAGCCAACAGCGATCCTTAGGGATCAGTCGTTAGGGAGCAGTTGTTCGCCGCTTACCGGCAGAACCTGAGTACCCAGAGATGGTCCGGGTTTCCGGCTGTGAGCTGTGAGCTGTGAGCGTCTTCAATACTGCAGCCGGGAGCTTGCGATCTCGAGGAGGCCGGGACCTTCGTGGGTGAAGAGGTCGGCCATGCCGGCAGCGAGTTCTTCCGGGGTCTCGACGCGGTGGCCGAAGAGGCCGAGCGACGTTGCCATCCCCGCCCAAGATGGGTTCTTCAACGACGTTCCCCAGACATGGGTGTCGGCGAGCTGCTGTTCTGCGGTGATCTTGCCGAGTTCGTCGTTCGAGAGCAGGACGACCTTGACGTTCAGGCCGTACTTCGCGACGGTGCTGAGTTCCATGGCGTACTGACCGAAACCACCATCACCAGCGATCGCCACGATCCTGAGATCCGGGTAGGCAACGGCGGCACCGATCGCTGCAGGGAGGGCGTACCCGATTGATCCGAGCCAGCCACTCATCACGACTCGCTGCCCGTCCGCTTCGAAGTACCTCCCGAACGAGTACGTCGTGTTCCCGACGTCGAGGGCGACGATGGCATGTGGCGGGATGTGCTTGCCGAGATCGTCGAATACAGCAGCGCTCGTCAGCCGGCCGTCGGCATCGATCTCACGTCGGGATCGCTTGCGGTCACGCCACCACTCC
>JAJRYI010000352.1 GCA_024275815.1 Actinomycetes bacterium
CCCCTGCATCGCTCGTTCCTCGCTCTGCCGTCCCCCCTGAAGGGGGGACCGGAATGCGGAACGAGCCAACGCCACTGAGTACACTCCGCATCATCCATCCACCACGAAAGGACCGAACGTGGCCAAGTTCCTCAGCCAGGATCACTTCGACGCTGCACGCGAGGCGCTCAACAGCGATCCGGGGTTCCAGAACAACATCGCGAACGTCGACCTCGCCGTCCAGTTCGACGTCACCGGAGCACCCGAAGGAGACCTCTCCTACTACCTGAAGGTCCAAGACGGTTCGGTGAGCACCGACCTCGGCCCTCTCGCTGAAGCCGACGTCACGGTGGCAAGCGACTATGAGACGTCTCAGGCGATCTCCAAGGGTGAACTCAACGTCCAGATGGCGTTCATGACGGGCAAGATCAAGGTCGGCGGCAACATGGCCAAGATCATGATGCATCAGAACGTCATCAACGACTACGCACGAGTCCTGTCCGGCCTCGACGTGGAGTACTAGGGCAGACACGAGAGCCCAGACAACAGACGACAGATTCCAGACAAAGGAGGAGGGAGTGGCTTCTGCCACTCCCTCCTCTCGCACTACGTGCTACAGCGCAGCTCAGCCAGGCTTGACGGCGTCCTTGAAGCCCTTCCCTGCCTTGAAGGCCGGGACTCTGGTGGCCTTGACCTGGATCTCCTCACCCGTCTGTGGGTTGCGGGCCGTCCGCGCAGCGCGATCGCGCCCCTCGAACGTTCCGAAGCCGGTGATCTGCACCTTGCCGGACATCACGACGCCGCTCACGATGACGTCGAGCGTCTCATTGATGATCTTTTCGACCGTTGCCTTGGACTCGCCGGTATTGCGAGCAACCGCGTCAATCAAATCGCCCTTGTTCATGGGTAAACCTCCTCATGTCCACTACTCTCGTGGAACGAATAACATCCCTGTGATTCTACCCAGGACCTGAATCCCTAGCAACAACGGGCCTTTCATGAGTGCCGGACGCCCACGAAGCCGGTAAAGTAGTGCCGAATCGGAGGCACCACGTGAAGAAGAACTGGACGAAGATCGCCCTTGCCATCGGGCCGATGATTCTCATCGCGTCGCTGTCGTGGGAGTACGCCAGAACGAACCCCGAGTACAACTTCCTCATCCAGCCCTGGGCGATGCGCGGCTATGAGATGAGCCACGGTTGGATCATCGCCATCATGGGTGTACTGCTGTTGATCGGTGGCCTTCTCACTTCGTGGGAGGGTTCGATGCGCCCCAGCGTCTCGGCGGCGGTGACCCTCTACCTCGTCGTCGCAGCAACCGCCTTCACTGCCTTCTTCACCCTCGGCACACCGAGAGCCACGGTGTCGCTCGACTTCGGTCCTGTTGCGACCATCGTGGTATCGGTGATCATCGCCGGGTCGATCTCCCTATCACTGAGAAGTCTCCTTCGGGAGAAGTCGCAGGTCTTCAAGCGTGCGCTGCCGATCTTCGTGGTCATGTTCGCCCTGATCTTCTTCCTCATGGGCCTCTCCATCGCCGGATCGATCCTCTCGATGCCGACATGGACATGGGTGCTCATCGTCTTTACGGTGATGGCGGGCCTCTCGATATCGATCAGGCCCGGGGACGTGGCGGCGAACCGGATGCTCATCTTCACCACCGTCGTGGCCTGGGGCGTCGTCGTGCTCTCCGCCGGAGCGATTCGCCAGACGTTGATCGACACACAGGCACTCTTCGACCAGGGTGCAGGCGTCACCGGTGTCTCCGCCCAATACAAGGACACACAGGCGGCCCTCGGCTGGTGGCTTGCAGGGTTCGGTGCGACGGTGATCTTCATCGGAGCCGTCAGCCTGTGGGCGAAACGGAGAGATATCGTCGCAGCCCTGGCCCGTGCCCGCAGACAGCGCGAGGCTGCAGAGACGAGCGCACGCGAGATCGCCGAAGCACTCGAAACCTACGAGCGAGAGCAAGCGGGAACTGCGACTACACCTCAGTCGTAGCACGAGGACATGCGGGCAGGGGGCAGTCGTTCTC
>JAJRYI010000353.1 GCA_024275815.1 Actinomycetes bacterium
ACGATCTCACGCACGACACCCTCACCCCAATGGGTGTGCTTCACCCGGTCGCCGACCTCGACGTCGCTGTCGGTGACGGTTGCCGTGGGCTTGCGTGCTTCCATCGTGGCCGAGCGGCGGCGCCGTTTCGCCTTCGTGAGCAGATCGTCGGGGATCTCAGCCATGAACCGGCTCGGGCCGTTGTAGTTGGTCTGGCCCCACAGGCTTCGAGTCCATGCCCGAGTGAGGTAGAGGCGCTTTTCGGCCCGGGTGAGACCGACGTAGCAGAGCCGACGCTCCTCCTCGAGTTCCTTCGGGTCACCCAGTGCCCGAATGTGCGGGAAGATGCCGTCCTCGAGCCAGGTCAGGAACACGGCAGGGAACTCGAGGCCTTTGGCGTTGTGCAACGTCATCAGCGTGACCGCCGATGCATCGCTGATCGCATCGAGGTCGGTCACCAGGCTGATCGACTCGAGGAACATCTGGAGCTTCTCGATACCGTTGAGGGCTTCCCACTCGGCCGGCCCCATCGAGGCAGGGCCGGTCTCCTCGAACTCTGCAGCCGCCGTGAGTAGCTCCTTGAGGTTCTCCTCGCGTCCCATGGCCTCGATCGATCGCTCTGAGCGGATCATGTCGAGGTATCCAGTATCGGTGAGCACTGCTTCGAGCGCCGCTTCAGGGCCCTCGGCCGCCTTCATTGCGAGGAGGTCGATGAGTCCTGCGAACTCGAGAATCGACTTCCGGGCCCGACCCGTGAGAGCAATGATCTCGTCGGCTCTCGTAAGTGCCTCCATGAAGCCGATCTCGTTCGCCTCTGCGAACCTGTCGACGTGAGCGACCGAGGTGTCACCGATAGCACGCTTCGGCGTGTTGATGACCCGCTTGATGGCAACCTGATCATCCGGGTTGACCACAGCACGGAGGTATCCAAGGGCGTCCTTGACCTCCTTGCGGTCGTAGTACTTGAGGCCCCCGACGACCTGATAGGTGACACCGAAACGGACGAAGAGTTCCTCGATCACCCTGGACTGTGCATTCGTGCGATAGAACACAGCAACGTCGTCCAGACTGAACCCGAGATCCTGGAGGCGTGCGATCTCCTCCGCGATGTAGGCAGCCTCCTCGTGCTCATCCTCGGCCTCGAACACGACGATCTTGTCGCCGGCACCTTCATCGGTCCACAGGCGCTTCGGCTTGCGGCCTGCGTTGTTGGCGATGACCGCGTTCGCCGCATCGAGGATCGTCTGGGTAGATCGGTAGTTCTGCTCGAGCATGACGATCTTGGCGTCCGGGTAGTCCTTCTCGAACCCCATGATGTTGCGCAGGTCGGCACCTCGAAAGGCGTAGATCGACTGGTCGGAGTCCCCAACGACACAGATGTTGCGATGTACCGCCCCAAGCATCTTGACAAGCATGTACTGAGCCTTGTTCGTGTCCTGATACTCGTCGACGAGTATGTAGCGGAACCTTCTCTGCCACACCTCGAGAACGTCGGGGAACACCTGGAACAACTCGACGGTGAGCTTGAGGATGTCGTCGAAATCGACCGCCGAGGCTTCGACGAGCCGCTGCTGATACAACCGGTAGATGTCGGCAACCCGCTCGTGGTAGTAACCCGAGTCCTGGGTGCTGAAGCTCTCGTAGTCGACGAGCTCGTTCTTCACTTTCGAGATCGCGGCTTTGATCTGTCGCGGTGGGAACCGCTTCGGGTCGAGGTCGAGATCCTTGATGCACATGGTGATCAATCGCGTCGCATCACCGTCGTCGTAGATCGAGAACGAAGAGCGATACCCGAGCCTCGTGATCTCTTGGCGCAGCATCCGCACACATGCCGAGTGGAACGTCGAAACCCACATGCCGTACCCGACACGTCCCACGAGACCTTCGACACGTTCCTTCATCTCCCCGGCTGCCTTGTTCGTGAAGGTGATGGCAAGGATCTCGTAGGGAGACACGCCGAGATCCCGGACGAGGTGAGCGATCCGGTACGTCAGGACACGGGTCTTGCCGGACCCTGCGCCGGCGACAACAAGCACCGGACCCTCCGTTGCAGCAACAGCCTCACGCTGGGAAGAGTTGAGGTGTTCGAAAAGGGGGGACTCAGGCATCGGGGCGAGTGTACCGAGGCTCCGTGTCCGAATCACACGCGTGTAGCTCGACCTCTCCAGGCTGGAGGGATGGAACTACTTGACGAAGAACCACCACCAACTGAACAGGAGCAACAGACCGATGGCGAGGATGAACCCAATGTGCAGGACCTTCTTGAACAGCCACCACGCCACAGCGATGATCGCGAACACAACGAGAAGAGAAACGACCGTCGGCATGACGCTCCTTCACTAGACCGGACGCCATCATACGCAGGGATTCGGTTGTCGAGCAGGAACCCTGCGACGCTCTCAGGAAGCGATCTCTGCCTTCTTGGCGCGCTCATGTCCGTCGATCAACTCCCGCAGCTTGTCGACGAGCGCTCCCTTGGCGAAGTCCGCCTTGTCGAAGAATGCGTGTACCCCGGCACGTTCGGCACGAGCACGATCCTCTTTCGAAGCGACACCTGAAAGCATGACCACCGGTATGTCGCCGTAGCGCTGACGCACCATGTGGACGAGAGCAACGCCGTCTGCACGCGGCATGGAGAAGTCCACGACGAGGGCATCGATGTCGTTGCGGGCAAGGGCAGCAAGGGCATCCGAGACACTTCCGGCGGCGACCGTGGAGAAGCCGTGGGAAGCAAGCACGCCTGAGACGACCTGGCGTACACCCTGGCTGTCATCGACCACCAGGACCGTGTGGATGGGCCCTGCGGGTCTCACCTCGAGGTCACGCAGGTTGTCGGCGAGCCTCCCCGGATCGACCAACATGACCGTCTCCTCTGCACCAAGAAGCGCCACACCCGACACCACCGATGCGCCGCTGAGCAACGGACCGAGGTCCTTCGTGACGACCTCGTGAAGGTCGAGGACGTCGTCGACCGCGAGCGCGATCGGGCCGGTCGGACTCTGTATCACGACGACCTGAGACGGGAGCCCCTCGACGTCGAGGCCGGCGACGGAAGCGAAAGATGAGTACGGGACGGTCTCGGTTCCGTACCCGATGGTGCTTCCATGTTCCGTGACTGATATCGAGACGTCCTGGATGCTGAGGATCGCGAGGACCGACGACTCGGGAAGGCCCCATGAGTGTCCACCGGCGGTGAACACCTGGGCTCGCTGGAGAGCACGATGCGCAGGAAGCGTGATCACGAACGTCGTACCACGACCTGGAGCCGTCTCCATCGTCATCGTCCCGAACATCTCTTCGACGATGGAGGTCACCCTCGACAGTCCATCACCCTCCCCGGTGAACTCGGATGCTCCCGGATCGGTGGAGAAGCCCTCGGAGAACAGCACCGAACGAAGCTGCTCAGAGGACGGATCCTCTCCGATGAGCCCCCGCTGAAGTGCGATCTCGCGAACACGGGACCAATCGATTCCAGCGCCGTCATCTGATACGACGATCTGGAGATGCTGGTCGTTGCGAGACATCGTCAACTTGACGGTTCCGAGCTCCGACTTCCCCCGAGCTATCCGCGTCTCACCATCCTCGATACCGTGCGAAAGGGCGTTCACCACGAGGTGACGAATGACCTCGCCGACGCGGTCGGCCATCTGACGGTCGACCGGCGCGTCGCCACCTTCGATCACGAGTTCGATGTCCCGGTTCACCCGCTTCGAGAGATAGCGTGCAAGCTGTGGCAGCGTCGAGGTGATGTTCGACAGGGACACTGTCGTGAGCTCGAGCGCTGCAGTCTCCAACCGGTCCGTGGCCCTCGCCACGTTGTGAAGCGAGTCGAGTGCTCCTTCGACGGTGGCAGCGGGAACCCCTTCTGCACTTCGCAGGACCTGCTCGGTTTGGCGGACCGTGCCTTGAAAGTCGATGCGCAGAGCAGCGACGTCGTTGATCATGCGGAACAGGCGACCGGCGTTGACTGGCACCGACTCCTCGGCAGCCCACGTCTCGACCGCGCCGACCAGGCCCCCCATGTCGTACGAGTCGATGGACTTAGGGTCGAGGATCGATCGCTCGTCCTCGACGACCGACAGGCTCGGAGGCTCAGCGAGCATCTCGGGAACGGTTGGTTCGCCATCGACACAGACGGGGTCGACGTCGTCGAAGGCACTGCGAACGATCTCGTACGTGATCACCGGTGTTGGTAGCCGACCATCGGGGCCGGGCTCGAACACGAGGGCGTCTCCGTCTCCGTCACCGTCGACTGCTGCGCCCCCGTCGTGCACGGTCGAGTGGTCAGAAGGCGTGTCATCGTCGATGACTGCTTCCGGTGCATCCGACCGGCCGTCGAGAGAGGTCGCATCGTCCTCGATCGGCTCGATACCGGCGATCTCCTCTTCGATCGCATCGATGGCGGCGATGATCTCTTCGTCGGCGTCTTGCGCTTCCAGCACATCGACCGGCTCGTCGACGGATGCCACGACGGGCGTATCCTCCGGC
>JAJRYI010000025.1 GCA_024275815.1 Actinomycetes bacterium
CTCGCAGAGGACGGCACGATCAAGCATTTCCGTGTCGACATGAAACTGACGTTCGTTCTCGAGTAGGACGACGACAACTGCAACATCGATGAGGCCCCGGTTACCACCGGGGCCTCTGTGGGCTATCACTCCGGATCGCGGTCCGTGTCCGGGACTCCCCCACTCGTGAGCGAAGGGGCGTTCGGGGTTCCCCGTGTCGACTCGTCCTCGGCGATGCCTGTGCCGATAACGCACGCCCTTTCTTCGATCGCACCGCTGCGGTGCACACTCCGCGCCTCGCTCCCCTCGAGAACCCCAAGCGCCCCTTCGTGTGCGATCCGTCCACCCTATAGAGTTCGATCGTGACACGAGCCACTACCGAGATCCACGCCGCACGCATAGCGCTGGACCACTTCGGCATCAAAGGCAGATCCTCTCGCCTCCCCGGCTATGAGGATGTGAACACCCGTATCACCGTGACATCGGGTGACTCGTTCGTGCTCAGGGTCTCGCCGAGCGGATCCGACATATCAACTGTGCGCCTCATCGAAGATGCCATGGCGGCCATTGGGGACGCGTCGTTCGCAACCCCCAGGGCGCTGCCCACGAAGGATGGCGAACCGTACGCCTTGCTTGCGGACGGTTCTATCGCACGACTCCACACATGGATCGACGGCGACACCTACGCGGACCGTGGCCATCCGGGCGGTGCAGCACGATCCATCGGGCGAACGGCAGGCGAGATGGTCGAACGCCTGGCTTCACTGGACACGGACATTGCAAGGGCGGACAGGCAGTGGGATCTCCAATACGGCCTCGAGACGATCGAGGCCCTGGCCCATCACATCGAGGACCCGGCACAGCAGGCGACGCTCTCTGCGGCCGTCGGCCGAGTAGCCGACAGGTCCTGGGGTGCTCTCCCACAACAGGTCATCCACGGCGATCTCAACCCCGGGAACCTGCTCCTTCGAGACGATGCGGTGATCGGCGTCATCGATTTCGGGGATACACGAAAGACGATCCGCATCGCTGAACTGGCGATCGCTTGTGCCTACACCATGTTGGACCAGGACGATCCGATGACCCTGGCAACACGGGTGTGTAACGGCTACCGGGAGTTCTGCGAGCCGTCGCCAGACGAGGCGGACGCTCTCTTCGACCTGATACTCACCCGTCTTGCAACGTCGGTGTGCGTCGCTGCATCGATCCCGGCGGCCAATCCGCATCATCACGACACAGCAGCTGCCACGTGGGACCTCCTCGAAAGGCTCACCTCCGGCGACATGGGTGCGATGTCCGAGGAACTGAGACGGGCAGCCCGCGGGGTTGAGCAACCTCCCGCCGACCTGTCGCTCATCGATGACCGCTCTGTGCTGGGACCGTCACTCAGCCTCAGCTACGCCGAACCTCTCCACATCGTGAGAGGAACAGCGCAGTTCCTCTACGACGAACGTGGCAGGCGATATCTCGACTGCGTCAACAACGTCGCCCACGTCGGCCACAGTGAACCCCGCGTGGTCGAAGCTGCATCGAAGCAGATGGCCGTTCTCAACACGAACACCCGCTATCTCCACGAGAACGTGCTCCGCTACGCACAGCGCCTCGTCGCAACCATGCCCGAACACATCGACACCGTGTTCGTCGTCAACTCAGGCTCAGAGGCGAACGAACTGGCGGTTCGCCTCGCCAGAACCGCGACGGGACGCAGGGATCTCGTGTGTCTCGACCATGGCTACCACGGGAACACGACGACGCTCATCGATGTGAGCCCCTACAAGTTCAACGGGCCCGGCGGCAGCGGACGCCAACCCGGGATCCACGTGCTCCCGTCACCCGACGGCTATCGCACACCTCGCTACAGCGGCACGAACGCCGCCACGAACTATCGAGACGATGCAAGGCAGGCCATCGAGGGAACAGAGCCTGCAGCCTTGATCGCTGAAGCGCTTCCCGGTTGCGGTGGCCAGGTGGTGCCTGCACCCGGAGTACTCGCTGCGATGTACGAGACGGTCCGCGAGCGTGGTGCTGTGGTGATCGCCGACGAGGTCCAGACCGGTATGGGTCGTGTCGGTGACGCCTTTTGGGCGTTCCAGCTTCACGACGTCTCTCCGGACATCGTGACGATCGGGAAACCGGCCGGTAACGGCCATCCATTGGCGGCCGTGGCGACCACATCGGAGATAGCGCGAGCGTTCGACAACGGCGTGGAGTACTTCAACACCTTCGGAGGGAACCCGGTGTCGTCCGCCGTCGGGAACGCTGTCCTCGACGTCATCCATGACGACGGACTCCAGGAGAACACCCGCATCGTCGGGTCCGCGCTGATCGCAGGACTCAGGGACCTCGCAGAACGCCACTCAGCTATCGGAGACGTCCGTGGCGCCGGATTGTTCATCGGACTCGAACTCGTTGCGGACCGTCACACGAAACAACCCTCCGCCGAACTCGCATCCCACGTGGTCGAACACGCCAAGTCCGTGGGAGTGCTCCTGAGCATCGACGGGCCCCATCACAACGTCATCAAGATCAAGCCGCCACTGGTGTTCACGCTCACCGACAGCGACCGCGTCGTGGAGGTCATCGACGAGGCACTACGCCTCTCTGCGTCGGGGCCGTAGACACTCCCAACGCAGAGAGGCCCCGGATCACTCCGGGGCCTCTCCTGGTGTCCGGACAGTGGCTGTCCGGCATATGCCTTGCTACTCCTTGGACTCGAACTCGTCCTCGAAGGAGACGACCTTACGGCCTGGCTTGTCGGCGGGCTTGGAGTCCCGATCACGATCACGGTTCCGATCGCGGTCACGGTTCCGACCGCCGCCACGGTTTCCACCATCGCCACGGTCGTTGCGCCGCTCCGGACGGTCATCGCTCTTGCGCTCCTCACGAGGAGCATCCGAGCCACCGCCAGACGGGGCGCCGTCCATGTCGAGGCTGACCTTGCCACGATCGTCGATCTCGCGAACGACGACCTTCACCTTGTCACCGAGCGACAGAACGTCTTCGACCTTGTCTATACGCTTTCCGCCACCGATCTTGGAGATGTGCAGCAGGCCGTCACGGCCGGGAAGGATGTTCACGAACGCACCGAACTTGGTGATGTTCACGACCTCCCCGTCGTAGACCTCGCCGACCTTGGCTTCCGGAGGGAACCCGATGGCGAGGATGCGTTCCTTCGCCAGGTTCATCGATGCCGTGTCGGGTGCACCGACCCGGACCGTGCCGTCGTCGTCGATCTCGATGCTTGCACCGGTCTCTTCTTCGAGCTCACGGATGGTCTTGCCCTTCGGGCCGATGACCTCACCGATCTTGTCCTTGGGAACCATCACCGCTTCGATCTTCGGAGCGGTCGCAGCGAGTTCCTCGCGCGGGCCCGGGAGCGTTGC
>JAJRYI010000354.1 GCA_024275815.1 Actinomycetes bacterium
CTCACCGTCGAGGACGGCAACCATCGTCATGCCCTCGGTGTCGTTCACCCACTCTTCGATCATGTCCGGGACGTAGTCGCCCCACTCGAAGGTGTCTCGCGTGTACGCGGCGATCGCCGGGATGTCCTCATGTCGCGCGCGTCGAATCTCCATGCCTTCAAGGGTAGAACCGAAGCGTCGCTTCGACTACCAGCGGGCCAGGGATCGGGCTTCCTCCACGATGCCTTCGACGTCGGGCATCAACTGCTTCTCGAGCGACGCCGCGAATGGGAAGGCGGGAACATCGGGTGCTGTGAACCGTCGGATGGGTGCATCGAGCCACTCGAAGGACTTCTCGGCGATCTGGGCTGCAACCTCCGCGCCGTACCCCATGAACCGGTTGTCCTCGTGGACGATGAGAACCTTCGAGGTTCTCTCGACCGCCGCTTGGATCGATGGCCAGTCGAGCGGGCGCAGTGAGCGCAGGTCGAGCACGGTGACGTCGATGCCGTCTGCGGCGAGGATGTCTGCGGCCTGAACGGAGAAGTGAGCCATCGTCCCGTACGCGATGATCGTCAGGTCGTCTCCGTCCCGGCGCAGCGCTGCCTTCCCGATCGGGACCACATGGCCACCCTTGGGGATCGGCCCGGTTGCCAGCCGGTACAGCTTCTTGGGTTCGAGCACCATCACCGGATCCGGGTCCTGTACTGCCGCCCGAAGCAACCCGGCAGCATCTGCGGGTGTCGACGGTACGACGACCTTGAGGCCGGGTACGTGCGTGTAGAAGGCTTCGACCGACTGGCTGTGATAGAGGGCGCCATGGATGCCGCCCCCGTACGGCGTGCGGATCGTCAGGGGCAGTGTCCACTTCCCGTTGCTGCGGTAGTGCGTGCGAGCGACCTCCGAGACGATCTGGTCGAACGCGGGGTGGATGTAGTCGGCGAACTGGATCTCTGCCAGTGGTCGTGAGCCCGCTGCCGCCATGCCGATGCCGAGTCCGATCACGAGGGCCTCTGCGAGCGGCGTGTTGAAGGAGCGGTCCTCACCGAAGGCCTCCGTCAACCCGACCGTTGCTTTGAACACGCCGCCGGTCGGGTCTGCAACGTCCTCGCCGAAGATGACCATGTCGTCGTACTCCGCCATGAGCTCGTGCAGCGTGGTGTTGACGGCCGAGATCATCGTGCCGACCTCGCCGTCGGGTTCCGGCTCGATCGTGGTCACCGGCACCGTTGGAGTGATCGGGTTCGAGTAGAGATGACTCACGGCATCGGTCGGGTCGGCGGCCGCCTCGGTCGTCTTGACCGCTTCGGCGATCTGTGTCGTGACCTCTTCCTCGATCGTGCGTTCCATCTCAGCGGAGAGCAGACGTTGTTCGACGAGGTATTGGCGGAAGTTCGGGATCGGGTCCTTCCGTCGCCAGAGTTCGACTTCCTCTCGTGTGCGGTACAGCTTGTCGTCGTCGTCGGATGTGTGTGCGTAGTAGCGGTACGTCTTGGCTTCGATGAGCGTTGGTCCCTCACCGGCACGGGCTCGCGCAACGGCGGCAGCCATCGCCCCGTAGACATCGAGCACGTTGTTGCCGTCGACGACGACTCCCGCCATGCCGTAGCCCACAGCCCGGTCGGCGACCTGGCCGGCGACCTCGGATGCTGCAGGGACGGAGATCGCATAGAGGTTGTTCTGGATGAGGAATACCATCGGCAGCTTGTGGATACCCGCGAAGTTCATGGCTTCGTGCCAGTCGCCTTCCGAGGTCGATCCCTCGCCTCCGTCGACCACGACGATGCCGTCGGATCCACGACGTTGGAGGTCGTACGCGATCCCGCACGCCTGTGGGTACTGCGATGCGATGACGGAACTCTGTGTGAACACGTTGAGGGCGGGTTCGGACCAGTGGTTGGGGAGCTGGCGGCCACCGCTCGATGTGTCCATCTCCTTGGAGAAGACCCCTGCGAAGACCTGTTCGGGAGTGATCCCGATCGTGAGGGCGAACGCGAGGTCGCGGTAGTACGGCATCGACCAGTCTTTCGATGGGTCGATGGCTGCTGCGGCACCGACCTGAGTCGCTTCGTGCCCCGAAACCGACACGACGAAGGGAACGCGACCCTGGCGGTTGAGGGCCCACATGCGTTCGTCGAGTCGTCGGGCGAGCAGCATCTTGCGGTACAGGTCGAGTAGGTCCTCATCGCTGAGTCCAAGCGCCGTGTGGTCGATCACGCTGTCAAGTCCCAAGGTCACGTCATGCCTCCATAGTGGCCGCAGCCGCGATTCTCTCCTCCGCGACGTGCTCTGCAGCGGTGTGGGTGCCGATATCGAGCCGGTCTGCGGTGGTGAGGATCTCTGTCAGGTTGTCGAAGATACGCTCGACCATCGCGTTGGCCTTGTCTGGCGAGTAGCCACCCTCTTCCGCTGCGATGTTGATGATCCCCCCGGCGTTGACGACGAAGTCGGGCGCGTACAGGATCCCGGCGGCACGAAGCCGGTCTCCATCGTCTTCGACGGCGAGTTGGTTGTTCGCTGAACCGACGACGGCGGCACAGCGAAGTTCGGGGATCGTTCGTTCGTTGAGGCCGCCACCGAGAGCGCATGGGGCGAAGATCTCGCACTCCACGTGGTGGATCTCATCGACGTCGACGACCTTTGCGCCGTACTCCCTGGCCGCGACCTCGGTAGCGGTCGTCTTGACGTCTGCGACGATCAGTTCGGCGCCGTATCCGGACAGGATCTCGACGAGGGCCATGCCGACCTTGCCGACACCCTTGATAGCGATGCGCTTGCCGACGAGGTCCTGGCTACCCCACAACCTGGCCGCAACAGCTCGCTGTGCGGCAGCGACACCGTGTGCAGTTGCCGGGGACGGATCGCCGGATCCGCAGTGCTCGTCGAGGAGCCCACGAACGTACCTCGTCTGGGTGGCGACGATCTCCATGTTCGCGACCGTGGTTCCGACGTCTTCGGCCGTGATGTACTGGCCGCCGAGGCTCTCGACGAAACGTCCGTAGGCCAGGAAGAGGTCGTCGGAGCCGATCTCGGAGGGATCCCCGATGATCACAGCCTTCCCTCCGCCCAGTCGGAGTCCGGCACATGCCGCTTTGTACGTCATGCCCTTCGAGAGGCGGAGCACGTCGTCGAGCGCGTCTCGCTCCGACTTGTACGGGTAGAAGCGGGTCCCGCCGAGGGCAGGTCCGAGGACCGTACTGTGAATGGCGATGATGGACCGTAGCCCTGATGCGGGATCCATCCCGAAGTGCACCGACTGGTGGTGTTCGGATCCGATGGCGTCGAATACTCCCAAGGCGGTCCTCCGAGTCCAAACCGGTCACTTCCGCTGTCCCCCCCAATGTTAGCGACGGCCTCGCCGTCTGGGCCCCGCCGGCGAGGGCTTAGGCTGGCGGTCATGATCGGAACCGCTTACCTGCGCGCCTACCTGCCTGCTTCCCGAATCGGGCCGTTGTCGCCACATCGACCCACCGTCCGATCCGGGTTCATGACCCAGAACGATCGATTCATGTGGGACGAGGACCTCTCCGATGATGCCTTCTACACGGTGTGGCGCGCGACGCAGTACGCCTGTCCACGCAACGTCCGGGTACGGATGATCGAAGGCATCCTCGCCTTCGCGAACACGTACCCGGCTATGCCGCTGCTGAGCGAGGATGAGCGCCGCGCGTACAAGACGGAACTTCATCGTCTGCGGAGGGAGACAGGTCACTCACGGAGTCACATCCTGTCCAACGCGTGGCATGTTCCCCTTCGATGGTTCGCTGCGTTCCGTTCGACCGATCGGGAGGTGTACGACGCAGAGTCGGGCACGTCCATCCGGTATCGCGCGGCTGCCGGAGACGCGATCGACCGCCTCGGGTGGGCGCGCAACGTTCTCGACGGTGCGGGGTTCGCCGAGCAGATCGTCGACCGTGTACGGCACCTCGAGCGATGGATCGCTGAGTTCTCTGCGGATGCGATGATCGAGTTGGACTACGCAACAGTTGCCCGTTCGTTCCCGGACGCAGAGCTCGTATTCGATGAGTCTGCCGACGACGTGCGGGCCAGCCTTCTGGCACTCGAAGCCGACGACTTCGAGGCATCCCGCGAGGCGTACACCCGGGTTGCCCAACGGTGGGCTGCTGCCCAGTCGTTCACCTTGTCGAACTGAGCGTCTACCGTTTGTTGGGCCACCGCGTCCCTAGCGTTTCTCGAGGTTCCATGTCTACCGGCAAGTTCATCGCTCTCTCCGTTGCGTGGGTGCTGGCGTCGCTGACCATGGGCGTAGTGGTCGCGGTGTTCTTAACGGAGATACTTCGCCTCGTCGGGATCGTCGAGAGCGGGTCGCCGGGGTACTCGACCTCGTTGAACGTCGTGACGTTCGGGACCTTCATAGCTTTGGTCGCGGTTCCGTTTATCTTCCGCAAGAGGTTCAACGACAAGGATGCAGACGATGGTTGACGCATTCGGGACCACGTCGTGTGCCCCCGACTCGTACTGCGTTGACGCCGAGAACGCGACGGGGGCCTACGGTGTATTCGAGAAACCCGGCTTCACAGATATGTGGTGCGAGGCCATGGCCTCGGGGACGCCTTAGGAGGATCGCATGGGTGAGCTTTCGATCGAACGGGACGAGGTCTTCCGCATCAAGACGGCGCGTCGGCCGGGGATGCTGGCGAAGGCGCTTGCCGCTGCCGGAGAGTACGGCGCCAACATCGGAGAGATCGAGACGGTGTACATCGGTGCCGACTACAACATTCGAGAGGTAGCGATCATCGCGCCGGATGCAGATGCCATCGACAAGATCGCTGCTGCCATGGACGCCATCGAAGGGGTCTCGGTGCTGCCGGGCCACATCGACAAGGTCTTCGACCAGCACCGAGGCGGCAAGATCGAGATCAGGTCACGAGCCACCGTTCGCACGCTCCAGGACATCCGGGAGGTGTACACCCCGGGGGTGGCACGAGTGGTCCAAGCGATCGTGGACGACGAGACCGTCGCCGACTACTACACATGGCGGGGGAGGACGGTTGCGATCGTGACGAACGGGACCCGCGTGCTCGGCCTCGGCAACGTCGGACCAGCCGCAGCACTCCCGGTGATGGAGGGCAAAGCGCTGTTCTACGCGCAACTCGTCGATGTCAACGCAGTGCCGATCGTCCTTGAAGCCGACGAACCCCAGGATGTCATCGACACCGTGGTGCGTCTCGCCCCCGGCTTCGGTGCCATCCACCTCGAGGACATCGCGACACCCGGTGTCTATGAAGTCGAGCGGGAACTCGAGCAGCGGCTGTCGATCCCGGTGTTCCACGACGACCAGCACGGTACCGCCGTTGTCGTGGTGGCTGCGATCCTGTCCGCAGCTCGC
>JAJRYI010000355.1 GCA_024275815.1 Actinomycetes bacterium
CGCCTTCAGGACACGCAAGCTGAGCATCTGCTACCCGGCGTCTGAGGGTGCCTCCGGGATGCGTGATGCACTCGAACGGCTGTGTGAACGCGCCATAGAAACCGTGCGCGACGGGCGCAACATCCTCATCCTGTCGGATCGCCACCTCGGCGCAGACAGGATCGCGATCCCCGCCCTGCTCGCAACCGCAGCTGTTCACCACCACCTCATCGCCGCAGGACTTCGCACCGAAGTGGGCCTTGTCGTCGAAACCGGCGAGGCACGCCAGGTCCACGACGTTTGCCTGCTCGGTGGCTACGGCGCAGAGGCCATCAACCCGTACCTGGCGTTCGACAGTATCCACGCCGTCATCGACGAGCTCCCCGGTGACCCCACGTTGGAGGAAGCCGAGGACCGCTACATCAACGCCCTCAACAAGGGCATGCTCAAAGTGATGTCCAAGATGGGCATCTCGACCTTCCAGTCCTACTGCGGCGCACAGATCTTCGATGCCATAGGCCTCAACAGCACCTTCGTCGATCGGTACTTCACGGGCACCCCCACAGCGATCGAAGGGATCGGCCTCGACGAGATCGCGACCGAGACGGTACGGCGCCACGAAGCAGCGTTCGGGAAGACCCGCTGTCGTACGGCAGAGCTCGACGTGGGTGGTGACCACGCCTTCCGTGTCCAGGGTGAGGAACACGTCTGGACACCCGACACGATCTCAACGCTCCAGCACGCGGTCCGCTCCGGCGACTACGAGCTCTTCAGGAAGTACACGAGCATCGTCGACGATCAGACCACGAAGCTCAAGAACCTACGCGGTTTGTTCGAACTCGAGACACTCGACGAGCCGATCCCCCTCGACGAGGTCGAGCCGGCCTCAGAGATCGTGAAGCGCTTTGCAACAGGAGCCATGTCGTTCGGTTCGATCTCGTGGGAAGCACACACCAACCTCGCGATCGCGATGAACCGTCTCGGGGCCAAGTCCAACACCGGAGAGGGCGGCGAGGAGCCGAGCAGGTACGTCCCCATGGAGAACGGCGACTCGATGCGTTCGGCGGTCAAACAGGTTGCGTCGGGCCGCTTCGGGGTGACGACCGAGTACCTCGTGAACGCAGACGACATCCAGATCAAGATGGCTCAGGGTGCCAAGCCCGGCGAAGGTGGCCAACTCCCCGGCCACAAGGTGAACGAATGGATCGCGAAGGTACGCCACTCGACACCGGGTGTCGGGTTGATCTCACCACCGCCCCACCACGACATCTACTCGATCGAGGATCTCAAGCAACTCATCCTCGACCTCAAGAACGTGAACCCACGAGCCAGGATCAGCGTGAAACTCGTATCCGAGGTCGGTGTCGGCACGATCGCCGCCGGCGTCGCCAAGGCGTACGCGGACCACGTTCTCATCTCGGGCAACGAGGGTGGCACCGGAGCAAGCCCACTCACCTCGGTGATGCAGGCAGGCTCGCACTGGGAGATCGGCCTCGCAGAGACGCAACAGACGCTCGTCGCCAACGGTCTGCGTGGACGTATCGCCGTCCAGGCAGATGGAGGGATCCGTACCGGCAGGGACATCGTGATCGCCGCTCTGCTCGGTGCCGACGAGGTCGGCTTCGGTACCAGCGCCCTCATCGCTCAGGGATGCATCATGGTGCGAAAATGCCATCTCAACACCTGTCCTGTAGGCGTCGCCACTCAGGATCCCGAGCTTCGCAAGCTGTTCCCGGGCAAACCGGAGCACGTCGTCAACTTCTTCATGTTCCTCGCACGAGAAACCCGAGAGATCATGGCAGCGCTCGGTTTCCGTACCTACGCGGAGATGATCGGCCGAAGCGATCTGCTCTCGGTCAACGACGCGATCGACCATTGGAAGGCACGGGGGCTCGACTTCTCCAACGTCCTGTTCACCCCCGACGCCGCCCCAGGTGTTGCCGTCAGCAACACGGAGAGCCAGCGCCATACGACCCATCGAGCCCTCGACAACCGCCTCATCGTCGAAGCTGCTCCGGCACTCGAACACGGGGAAGCTGTGAGGATCGAGACACCGGTGACCAACACGAACCTCGCCGTCGGGGCGATGCTGTCTGGAGAGGTCGCAAGACGCTACGGGCACGCCGGTCTTCCCGATGACACGATCCACATCAAGCTCGACGGCACTGCGGGGCAGAGCTTCGGAGCGTGGCTCGCCCACGGTGTCACACTCCACCTCGAGGGGGACGCTAACGACTACGTCGGTAAGGGGCTGTCGGGCGGTCGGATCATCATCGAAGCGCGTCCCGTCGGCCCGCTCGTCCCACGCGAGAACATCATCATCGGCAACACCGTGCTCTACGGAGCCATCTCAGGCGACTGCTACTTCAACGGCGGGGCGGGGGAACGGTTCGCCGTGCGCAACTCCGGGGCCATCGCCGTCGTCGAGCGGATAGGCGATCACGGCTGTGAGTACATGACGGGTGGCTGTGTCATCGTCATCGGCAAGGCCGGACGGAACTTCGGGGCCGGGATGAGTGGTGGAATCGCGTACGTCATCGACGACGCGGGCGACTTCGACCAACGGGTCAACTACCAGATGGTCGAGGTCGCCAAGGTCAC
>JAJRYI010000356.1 GCA_024275815.1 Actinomycetes bacterium
GCCCCTGCCGACGTCCAGGACGTGCTCGATCTCGGAATGCACGCCATCGCGATGTCCCGCTACAGCGGGCTCTGGGTCGGGATGAAGATCGCCACCGACATCGCCGACGCGTTCGAGGACTGCGATATCGATCTCGACCGCGTCGATCCGGTCCTCCCCGACGAGCTCGACGGCGTACCGTGGCACCGTGAGGCGCCCCCCACGCTGATGACGCCCGGTGCCTCCGTAGATCGGGAAGCCTCAGCGTTCGGCGAGCGACGACGTGCCGTCCTCGCGTACCTGGCTGCGAACCGGCTCGATCGGGTCGTCGTGGAGTCGCCACGAGCACGCTTCGGCATCGTCGCGGCCGGTGTCCCGTACCAGGCGATGCGCGAGAGTCTCCGGCTCCTCGGCCTCGACGATATCGCCCTCGCCCGCCTCGGCGTGAGGATCATGCGTCTCGCTGCGATCTCCCCGATCGAACCTGGTGGGATCGCCTCGTTCGCCGAGGGTCTCGACGAGATCATGGTCGTCGAAGAGAAGCGGCCCTTCGTGGAGACTCAACTGCGAGACATCCTCTACAACGCCGAGCGGCGCCCCACGATCACCGGTGCGCTCGACACCGCCGGCGATCCGCTCGTCCCCATCGACGGCGAACTCACCGTCGCCCGCATCCTTCCTGCGCTCCGCAAGCGCCTCGCCGCACACGGTATCGAGACGGACACACCCACACGGACGATTATCGCACTCGACAATCCCCCGGCGCGCCGTATCCCGTTCTTCTGCTCCGGATGCCCTCACAACCGCTCGACCGTCACCCCGGACGGCTCCTTGATCGGTGGTGGAATCGGCTGCCACGCCATGGTGGTCTTCACCGACGATGAGCGGCGCCGCGCTGCTTCCCTCACCCAGATGGGTGGAGAAGGCGCCCAGTGGATCGGCCAGGAACCGTTCTCAGAGGCAACCCACCTCTTCTAGAACCTCGGCGACGGCACCTACTTCCACTCCGGATCGCTGGCGATCCGCGCAGCGATCGCTTCCAGAAGCCACATCACGTACAAGCTGCTGGTCAACGACGTCGTCGCCATGACCGGTGGACAGCAACCGGCAGGTACCCGCCCCACGCCCCAGATCGCCCGACAGCTCCTCGCCGAGGGCGTCGCTGCGGTCCTCGTCTGCAGCGATGACACGTCCCGGCACCCCGCCGATGCATGGCCGGCCGGCGTCGACGTCTGGACCCGGAACCGTCTCGAGGAGGCCCAGGAGTGGCTCCGTGCTGTGCCGGGCGTCACCGTTCTGATCTACGAGGCACCGTGTGCCACCGAGGTGCGACGCGACCGGCGTCGCGGCCGCCAGCCCCAGCCGACCACCCGTGTCGTGATCCATGAACTCGTCTGTGAAGGGTGTGGTGACTGTGGCGTGGTCAGCAACTGCCTCTCCCTGCACCCCGTCATGACCGAGTTCGGTCCTCGCACCCGGGTGGATCAGGCCAGCTGCAACCTCGACATGTCCTGTCTCGAGGGGGACTGCCCCGCCTTCGTGACCGTCGAGATCGATCCCGACACGGTCGCTCCATCCCGTGGCGTCGCGCCTCCCGTCGAAGGGATCCGCGATCCCGAGCCGCCCGACCTCGACGATGGCTATGCGATCCTGCTCGCCGGCATCGGTGGGACCGGGGTCCTCACGGCGAACGCTCTCCTTGCCACTGCAGCGTTCATCGACGGGCACGCCGTGCGAGGCATCGATCAGACCGGACTCTCCCAGAAGGCCGGACCTGTCGTGTCGCATCTCCGCATCGTGGACGGGGAGACACCGAAGGGTGCCGGTCGAACACCGCCCGCACGGGCCGACCTCCTGCTCGGCTTCGACGCTCTCGTTGCCGCCGATCCGAACCTGCTCACGGCAACAGGCCGTCACCGCACAGTGGCGGTCGTCTCCACCACCGAGATCCCGACCGGCACGATGGTGGCCCACCGCGACCGTCAGATGCCCGACCTCACCGGCACACCCGACCTCGTGGCACGAGCCACCCGGGAGATCATCAGCGTCGATGCACACGAGATCGCGGAACGACTCGCCGGCGACGCAGCGACGGCGAACGTCGTGCTCATCGGTGTCGCATACCAGTCGGGACTCCTCCCGCTGACCGAGGAGGCGATCACTGCGGCAATCCGAGCCAACGGGGTCACGGTCGAGGCGAACCTCGCAGCGTTCGCGTGGGGTCGCCTCGTCATCGAAGATCCGGCGTCGGTGTCGGAGGCATCATCGCCCGCCCCCTCACGTCACATCGAGTCCGCGCTCCCACAGTATCTCGAGAACTGGATCGATACGCTCGACCTCACCGAGGACATTCGACGGGTCGTTGCCGTCCGCACCTCGGAGCTCGTCGACTACCAGAACGAGGAGTACGCCACCGAGTACCTCGCCTTCGTCACTCGCGTAGTCGAGATCGACCGCTCGATCGGTGAGGACCGCAGACTCACCGACACCGTCGCTCGGAACCTCTTCAAGCTCATGGCGATCAAGGATGAGTACGAAGTCGCCCGTCTCCTCCTCGACGAACGCTTCAACGTCACCGCTGCGGTCCCCGATACCCGGCGGGTGACCTACCACCTCCACCCGCCGATGCTGCGGGCACTGGGTCTCGACCGCAAGATCCAGCTCACCGACCGTACGGTGCCGGCTCTGCGGGCACTCCGATCGATGCGGCGGGTACGCGGCACGCAGGTCGACGTCTTTAGAAGGTCACGGCACCGCCGCCGCGAGCGCTCCCTGATCGGGGAGTACACGGCAACGGTCGAAGGCCTGCTCGACGATCTATCGACGGCCGGCTACGACAGAGCCGTGACGATCGCCGATCTCCCCGACATGATCCGGGGTTTCGACGCCGTCAAGGAGGCTTCTATCGACCGCTACGAGGCAGCACTCACCGAGCATCTCGGTCCGATCCAGGACGTCACGCCGGGGACCTGATCGCCGACACCGAGGTGCCTTGGGGCTTCACCGCTGTTCAGAGCGCTCCGCTGCCGCCTCGGCGTGGAGATCCCCTTCGATACCCATCCACGTGGGGTACATCTCGGTGAAATCCTTCCGGATCGCATCGAGCGGAAGATCGGCGTACGAACCACGCTGTGCAACGTACTCCATGTGTTGGCGTCCCGCTGCGTCGTGGGAGTGGAACAGAGCATCGTGGATCCCGTCGAACTCGAGGGGAACGACACCGAAACGCTCGCACAGGCCGATGTCGAATGCGGGTGTCGCCTTCACCCACCGACCATCGATCCCGAACTCACTGAACGCATGCCACACGAAGAGATCGTTCTCCCCCAACAACTCGAGGAGCCGGCGCGACGCGAGGTGATTACGCACGTCGGCGAAGCCGAGCCTTGCAGGCACACCAACAGCTCTCGCCGAGGCCGTGAGCAGCAGTGCCTTGGGGATGCAGAAACCCTCACCTCTCTCGAGTGTCACCGAGGCCCTCATCGCCTCTGGAGACAGATCGACTCCGTAGGGCGTGTAGCGGATACCGTCACGCACCGCGTAGAAGAGCGCAACGGCCTTGTCGGTGTCGGTCGTGGCGCCCGCAACCGTCTCTCGAGCGAAGGCGAGCACCGCGGGGTGGTCCGCGTCGATGGACGCAGTTGGCTGAAGGTAGACCGGGTCGTGCACATCGTCGCTCATGGCATCACCATAGCGATTCGCCCTACCCCTTCTTGCGTAAACCAGCACGATATCTCGGACTCAGCTACGCAAGAAGGGCCGGGGGCGTCGCGAACGCCGCGCTCGCTGCTCAGCGAAGCACCGATCAACCCATCGGGTAGTAGTAAGCAGATGGCTCGAGAACCCAGATCGACTCCCCACAAGCCGGGCACACGTACTCGACCTCACTCGCCGTCGCTCGGAGCCACGACGCCTCCGTTGCAACCGGCCGCGCGTCTCCGGTCCGTTCGCAGTGCCGCTGCTTGGACTCAGCGCCACACGCCGCGCACTGCAACGTGGGGCTGAAGAAGTCGGCAACTGTGCCGAAGAACCGGCGAACCGGCCCCTTGGCTGCCGTACTGTGGGCTGCGTCTCGGTCGGTTCTGACCTGCATCGCACACCTCCTCTTCATCATCTCCCGGGCGAATCCAGAGGTCAAGAAGACGGTCGCCCCTCCCACGCTGGTCCTGGGTAACTCAGCACGATATTTCGGGCTCATCTACGCAAGAAAGGGGCTTCGACCACGGCTATCGACGTGCAGCCCATCTCCATGCGAAGAAGCCACCGACGATGGGACCCGATGTGAGGACAGCAACGGCGATGAGGCCCGTCACAGGGCTGTGTGCGAACACGTCACCGATGCTCGATTCGTAGCCAGAGTCGATCCCGGAGAAGATGACGAGGTTCACAGCGATCACCCCTCCAATGGCAGCGCCGACCACGATGCCGACGGAGGTGCTCAACAGCCCGAAAACCCTTTGGCGCTTCACATCTCCAGTGTCTACCCGAACGCGCGGGTGGTCAACACCGGCAACGAACGGAGTGTCATCTGCACCGCGTGTTCACCCGCTGACTCCCAGCCCCGACAACAACCGTTCGATCTCACTCTCGAAGAGCACCTCAGAGTCATCACCGTAGAGCCATCGGAACTGGTTGAGGACCTCGAGCGTGACAAGGCCGTGGAAGTGCGCCCAGGTGCCGAGCATCACAGGGATGAACTCCGGGGGCATCTCTGGATCGATGTCGGCAGCAAGGTTTCGCTCCCCCTCGGTCGTCGGCCGACCGAGTGCCACCGGAGGCATCTGACCGCGCCTCCATGCATCGACACCCACCGAGAAGAACGCCTCGCCCATGCGGCGGTTGCCTTCGACCGTTGGCCCATCGTCGGGTGCCTCGTAGCCGGGGATCGGCGTTCCGAAGATCAGCAGGAACCGGTTCGGCTGCTCCAGCGCCCACCTCCGGTACGCACGCATCCCTGCCGCGAATCGGTCGTGCGGCGAGTCACCACCCTCGTCGATAGCCGACTCGACGGCTGTCGCGAGATCCTTGTACGCGTCGGCTATCAGATCCGTCAGCAGCTCATCTCGCCCGTCGTAGTAGCGGTAGAGACCCGCAGGACTCATTCCGATCTCCCGCGCGACACCGCGCAAGGACAGCGAGGAACCTCCGACCTCCGCGATCTGGGAGAGAGCGGCCGTCTTGATCTCTTCGAACGTAGCTGCGCGGAGGCGCTCTCGGCGGGTCGTCATGGTGTCAGTGTGCCCCGAAACCGGCAGCTTTGCAAACATCCTTGACAATGTGAACACCGTTTACATATCATGACCAGAACAGCGAACAGCGTTCACGCTTTGAAGAGGGGACCATGCAAGATCAACACCACGTCGTGCTGGGAGCAAGCGGTGGCGCTGGCAACGCCATCGTCCACGCCCTCATCGAACGAGGGCGAACCGTACGGGCAGTCAACCGGAACGGGGACGCAGCTGTACCCCAGGACGTCGAGCGAGTCGGAGCAGACATCTCCACCTTGCCCGGTGCGACAGAGGCAGTGGCAGGGGCCGATGTGGTGTACATGGCGGCACAGCCGGCGTACCACCGCTGGGTCAAGGAGTTCCCCGCCATGCTCACCTCGGTGATCAGCGCGACGTCTGCCGCAGGTGCCCGGTTGATCATGGTCGACAACCTCTACACGTACACCCCGGGGGTCGCTGTGATCTCTGAGGACTCCCCCGAGACCAGTCGGACGAAGAAGGGCTCGCTGCGCCGGGAGCTGACAGAGATGCTCAGGAGCGCTCACCATGATGGAAGGGTCCGGGTCTCCATCGGACGCGCCTCGGACTACTTCGGTCCCTCGCCCAATGACAGCGCCATCACAACGCTCTCGATCGCCCGTGGAGCCAGCGGACAACCAATGAGATGGATGGGTCGACTGGAGTGCCGTCACTCCGTCGCCTACCTACCCGACGTCGCGAGAGCCTACGCGACGCTCGGGGAGTCTGAGGCAGCAGATGGCGAGACGTGGATACTCCCTCACGGCCCTGCACCGACGGGCACCGAGTTCCTCAACGCAGTGAACGATGCATTGCCCACCCACGTCGAGACAGGTTCGCTCAGCAAGGTGATGCTGCGGTTCGCCGCGCCGTTCCATGCAATGTCGCGAGAGAGCCTCGAGGTCATGTACCAGTGGACGGATGAGTTCGTCGTCGACGACTCCAAGTTCCAACGGACCTTCGGACCGTTCGACACGACACCACTCGACCAGGCAGTGCACACGTCGATCGAGTGGCATCGAAACCACCAACTGCCGGTGAGCACTCGATCGCCCGGCTGATCTCCGTCGACGAACACGTGGAACACCGGTATCTTCGCAGCACACGGCGATACCCGAGAGGTAGCGAGCGAGCCATGGATTCGAACGAAGAGATCGATCCACATCTCGATGAGGACGCGCCCGGCTTCGTCGAGGACGGCGACCGCTTCGACAGGCCGATCCCGAGGCGACGCGTGACGAAGATCGTGCGCAGTGTCGCTGCCGTCCTCGTCTCAGCCATGCTCTTTGCCGCGGGAACTCCGCTCAGCTGGGTGTCGGTGCTCACGGCGATCTTGATGATCATGATCTGGCTCGATATACAGTCGAGAGACCACGACAACACGATCTGAGCTCACGCAGTTCATCGAAGGTGGAAGGCAGAAGCGCGCTCCTACCGTGCCGGGATGCAGAGAACCTCGTTTCCAAGATCTTTGATGGCACTTGTTCTGGCCCTGGGAGTCATCGCTGCAGCGTGCTCATCCTCGACGCCCGAAGAGGCCACAACCATCGTCCAAGACACTGCCGACGAGCAAGTCGCCGCGATGTGCCGAACACTCGAACTGTTGAACTCGGTAGGGGCGCCTGCCGGCAAAGCCGCCGAGGCGATCACAGCGACCGATCTCGACGGGCCCACGACACCCGAGATGTCCGCGTACGGCGAACTTCTGGTACGTGCACCGATACAGGAGTGCCCCGACCAGATCGACTACGCCGACGACGTCGCCTACTGGCTCGGATTCTGATCGCCCATAGCTGCGTCCATCACAGCCTTGGCAACCGCACCGTGAACAGTGACGTCGAGCGGTTCCGGGAGTAGCTGCCCACTCGGTGCAGCGTCGGCTATCGCGAACGCGGCGGCTCGCTTCATGCCGGACGTCACCTTCGTCACCTTCGCGTCGAGGGCTCCCCGTATCAGACCGGGGTAGGCGAGGACGTTGTTGACGATGCTGCCATCTGCTGCAACGGCTGCACCGGCCTCTGTGGCGTCCTGGGGGGTGATCTCGGCGATCGGGTTCGTCAAGGCCATGATGATCTGGCCATCCCGGACCTTCTCCGGCGTGAGGAGTCCCGCCTGGCCGGTCGTCATCACAAGGACGTCAGAGCGTTCCACGATCGTGTCGAAC
>JAJRYI010000357.1 GCA_024275815.1 Actinomycetes bacterium
TCTGACTACGGATCAGAAGGTTGGGGGTTCGAGTCCCTCCGGGCGTGCCGAGCAGAAACCCCCGCTACTGCGGGGGTTTCTGCCATCTCCTGCCGAAGGCGACGCTGGTGTGCGGTCGTTCCGGTTCGATTCGATGCTGTCTATGTCCGCGTGAATCGACTCGAGTCGTTCATCGGGGTTCTCAGCGCAGGTCGAACCTGTCCAGGTTCATGACCTTGTCCCAGACGTCCACGAAGTCGTGGACGAAGCGCTCGGCACCATCTCCTGCCGCGTAGAACTCGGCGATCGCCCGTAGGCGGGAGTTCGACCCGAAGACGAGATCGACGGCCGTCGCTGTCCACCGTACCTCGCCAGAGGCCCGGTCGTGTCCCTCATAGACGTGTTCGCTCGACGATGGCGCCCACTCGATACCCATGTCGAGGAGGTTCGTGAAGAAGTCGGTCGTGAGGGTTCCGATACGTTCCGTGAACACACCGTGTGGCAAGTTCCCGCTGTTGGCACCCAGAACACGCAGGCCACCGACGAGAGCAGTCATCTCCGGCGGGGTCAACGACAGGAGACTCGCCCGATCGACGAGGAGATCCGTCTGACGCCGCTTGTCGCCCGCCCGCTGGTAGTTGCGGAAACCATCAGCGGTCGGCTCGAGCACCGAGAAAGCGTCGATGTCGGTCATCTCCTGAGTTGCGTCGGTCCGACCCGGTGTGAACGGCACGGTGACATCGAACCCGGCATCCTTCGCTGCCTGCTCGACAGCGGCGCACCCGCCAAGCACGATGAGGTCGGCGAGCGAAACCTGCTTGCTGCCGGTTTGTGCGTCGTTGAACGCAGACCGGATGCCCTCGAGGGTCTCGAGGGTCGTGGCGAGCTCTGCAGGATCGTTGACTTCCCAGTCCTTCTGCGGGGCAAGCCGGATCCGGGCTCCGTTGGCTCCACCGCGCTTGTCGCTGTCGCGGTACGTGGACGCCGCCGCCCACGCCGTCGATACGAGCCGCCCTATGGTGATACCCGACGCCAGGACCTGCTCTTTGAGCGTTGCGACATCCGCATCGTCGATGAGTTCGTGGTCCACACCCGGCAGAGGATCCTGCCAGATCAGCTGCTCATCGGGAACCTCGGGACCGAGGTAGCGTGGGATCGGGCCCATGTCGCGGTGCGTCAGTTTGAACCAAGCTCGGGCGAAGGCGTCCGCGAACTCGTCGGGGTGCTCGTAGAAGCGCCGTGAGATCGGCTCGTAGATCGGGTCGTACCGCAGCGATAGATCGGTGGTCAGCATCATCGGTGCATGACGCGTGGACGGGTCGTGCGCGTCGGGCACGGTGTTGTCGGCTGCCCTGTCGGCCGGCCGCCACTGGTGGGCACCCGCCGGACTCTTCGTGAGTTCCCAGTCGTACCCGAACAGGTTCCAGAAGAAGTTGTTGTCCCACGCGGTCGGGACGGTCGTCCACGCACCCTCCAACCCGGAGGTGATGGTGTCTGGCCCCTTGCCGGTGCCGAAGGAGTTCTTCCATCCCAGGCCCTGCTCTTCGAGCGGTGCGCCTTCCGGTTCGGGTCCGACGTAGCGATCGGCATCGGCTGCACCGTGGGTCTTACCGAAGGTGTGGCCGCCGGCGATGAGCGCGACAGTCTCCTCATCGTTCATCCCCATGCGGGCGAAGGTCTCACGGATGTGGGTGGCCGCGGCGAGGGGATCGGGGTTCCCGTTGGGTCCTTCGGGGTTCACGTAGATGAGGCCCATGTGGTCGGCGGCGAGGGGGTCGAAGAGCTCACCGTCGTCCGTGTGACGCTCGCTTCCGAGCCAGGTCTCCTCGGGTCCCCAGTAGAGATCCTCCTCCGGCGCCCAGGCGTCTTCGCGGCCTCCACCGAAGCCGAAGGTCTCGAGTCCCATCGTCTCGAGGGCGACGTTCCCTGCGAGGATGAGGAGGTCCGCCCACGAAAGTTGGCGACCGTACTTCTGCTTGATCGGCCACAGGAGTCGGCGTGCTTTGTCGAGGTTCGCGTTGTCCGGCCAGGAGTTGAGGGGTGCAAAGCGCTGTGTTCCACCGTTCGCCCCGCCCCGACCATCGTGGGTGCGGTAGGTTCCCGCAGCGTGCCACGCCATCCGGACGAACAGGGGGCCGTAGTGGCCGTAGTCCGCCGGCCACCAGTCCTGGGAGTCGGTCATCAACGCGGTGAGGTCTTCTTTGACCGCGGTCAGGTCGAGGCCCTCGAAGGCCTCCCGGTAGTCGAACTCGCCGTCCATCGGGTCGCTCAGTGGAGAGTCCTTCTCCAGTGGTCGCAGGTTGAGCTGGTCGGGCCACCAGTGCTGGTTCGCAGTCGAACCGGTGGCAGCGTGGGGGTTGTGCATCACGGGGCACTGTGCAGCTGAGGTCTCTTGCCGCTCGACGTCACTCATGGTTGATCTCTTCTCCGGGTAGCCAGTTGTCGGGACCATGTCCAGGATACTCGGGTCGATGAGGGCCTCGGACAGGATGTTCCGCCCGGATGTGAGCGTGCTCGGTGCTGGATCAGGCAGTGCGTGATCGCGGCAGCGTCACCGTCCAGACGAGGGGGAGTCCAGCGACCATGGCGGCAGCGGCGACGAGCATCGCGCTCTCGAGACCGAACGCATCACCGAGGGCGCCGTACACGATGGCAGCGAGCGAGCGGATGGCGAAGTTCATCGAGAGATACACGCCGTTTGCGAGTGCCCGACTCTCTGGAAAGCGCTCCTGGACGATCGCCAGCACGACCGGAGGGATGGCAAGGAGGGAGAACCCCAGTACAGGGAGGATCGCTACGCGTACCCACCCGTCGAACGCGAGGAACGCGAGGAGGGCGAGAGGAGATAGGACATGTCCGAAGACCAGAACGGCACGGCGCCCCAGATGGTCAGAGATCCATCCTCCGGCAAAGGCACCAGCGATTCCAGCACCCTCGACGATGGACAGTGCCGTGCCGGCGACCCAGAGGCTTGCGGAGTTCTCCGTGAGGTAGAGGGGGAGGAAGAGCGTGGCAGACATCATCATCATGGACCGCAACGCGACGAGCCCGCCGATGAGCACCATGAGACCGACCATGGAGCGAAGTGCTGTCCTCCACGGGACCTGTTCACCCTCGTCGTGGGTTCGCAGAGGCACCCGACGCAGGCCGAAGAACAGCAGCACAGAGGTCGCGATGGCAACGAGTGACAGAGATGCCATGCCACGCATCGTCATGACGGCAAGGGCACTCACCACGACGATCGGGCCGAGTGTTCGACCCACCTCGCCGCCGACCATCCACAAGCCCATGCCTCGCCCGAGTCGACGACCCGACAGATACCCGACCGCGACTGGAGCCGTAGCGTGGAACGAGGCAACGCTTGTTCCAGCGACCATCAGTAGCATCGCCAGGGCTGCATAGCTTGGTGCCCATCCGAGCAGACTCATCGCTGTTCCCGTCACGCCGGGACCGAGGATGACGATCCAGCGAAGTGTCGTTCGGTCGGCGAGATGACCGATGAACGGCTGGAGCAGGGATGGGAGTTGGAGGAACGCTGCGAGCGCCCCCGCTGCCGTCCTGGTGAGAGCGAAGTTCTCGACGAAGTGGGGAAGGAGGGGTGGGAGGAAGGCGGTGAACGTGTCGTGTACAGCGTGACCACTGATGATCGTGGCGACACGGGTCGTCTGAAACTCACCGGCGTCAGGGAGTCCGTCCTCGAGATCCGGGATGCTCTCGGTCACGGTGTGGTGTCCCGATGTGTCATCAGGTCCCCCATGTTATTGCCTCGATAGCGGCCGCGATCGTTGGGAAGTGGCGCTGTCTGAGGGGGTAGATGTACCCGGTGGGATCTCATGGGCCGTGGTTCGCCCTGATGGCTACGATGGCGTCATGGCTTTCCCTGTGTACCGCCGCAAGGTCCGATTCTGGGACGTCGATGCGTACGGCCACGTCTTCAACGTCCGGTACCTCGTCTACTTCGACGACGTCCTGTGCGATGCGTTCGAGGAAGCGGGCGTCTCGTTTCTCGCAGCAGAGAATGGAGGGTACGAGTTCGTCGTCGCTCACCTCGAGTGCGACTTCGTCGGTGATGCCAGGATGGGGCAAGAGGTCACTACGAGTATCTCGATCGAGCGGTTCGGACGCACGTCGATCGTCTTTGCGATCGAGACCGTCGACGATGCTACGGGCGAGACCATCGTTCGCGGCAGCGAGGTCTACGTCGTCATCGATGCCGAGACACGTAGACCCACGCCGGTACCCGACGCGATCCGTGAGGCGTTCGAGGCCCTGGCGTAGCTTCAGGGGAGCCTGCTCTCGGTAAGCTCCGTGCGATGAGCAGCCCAGTCCACGGATCAGCAATCAAACGCGTAGAGGACCCTCGATTCATCACCGGCTCCGGCGAGTACCTCCAGGACATCGAGGTCGAGGATGCCGTCTGGATGGTGCCCGTTCGATCGATCGTTCCCCACGGTGAGGTGGGAGACATCGACACCGCAGCAGCACTCAGTTCCCCGGGGGTGGTGCGGGTCTACGTGGGCGGTGACCTTGATGTGGCACCGATGCCGCTCGGCGCCCCCGAACTCGACGAGATCACACGGAGACCCCTCATTGCATCCGAGCGTGTCCGGTTCGCTGGCGACATCGTTGCGGTGGTCGTCGCTGAGACCGAGCGGGCTGCCAGGGATGCGGCGGACCTCGTGTGGGTGGATGTCGATCCGCTCCCGACGGTGCCGCGCCCACAGGACGGAGCCGATCCGGATGCGCCACTCCTGTTCCCCGAGCTTGGCACCAACGTCATCTACGACCGGGGTGAGACCGTCGAGGACGTCCTCACCGGTGCCGACGTTGTCGTCGAGTTCAGTGTCGTCAACCA
>JAJRYI010000358.1 GCA_024275815.1 Actinomycetes bacterium
AAGCGCAACGGGGTCTCGTCCAAGAGATCCCGGCCGGTCAGGCCATCGACCATGAACCCGACGTTTGAGGCGAAGGCGATCTCGGCGAGGGCGACAGCGATGCCACCGAGGGACACGTCGTGGAGCACCGGCATCTCGTAGGCAAGCGTCGCTGCACCAGCGACGACCCGTCGCGCTGTATCGCCGTCGACGTCGAGGGGACGTCCTCCGAGGTGGTCGTTGACGATCCGGTCGTAGGCCGACGCCGCGAAGTCTCCGGATGCCTCGGGGCCGACGAGCCAGATGGCCATACTCTCGGTGGCTCTGTCGAGGCGTGGCGGGTGCTGGGGCATGGGGTCGCAGAAACCGAGCATCCCGGCCACGGGAGACGGGTAGATGTCGATGCCATCGGTCTGGTTGTAGAACGACACGTTCCCCCCAACGACGGGGACGTCGAGTTCCTCACACGCCCACGCCATGCCCTCGACGGACTCGATGAACTGCCACATGACGCCGGGATCCTCCGGGTTACCGAAGTTGAGATTGTCGACGAGGGCGTAAGGCCGGGCTCCGGTGACGGCCACGTTGAGGGCCGACTCGAACACGATCCGGGCCGCCCCCCTCCTCGGATCGAGATAGGTCCGCAAGGAGTCACCATCGGTGGACACCGCCATGGCCTTGCTCGTCCCCTTGATACGGAGCAGCGAAGCATCGTGTCCGGGTTCGATGACCGTGTTGAGGAACAACATGTGGTCGTACTGCGACGAGATCCACGAGCGGTCACCGATCGCTGGATCGTCGAGAAGCACAGCGAGCACCTCCCCGACGTCGAGATCGTCGGGAACGAAGGGTTCCGATGCCCACAGGTCGTCGAGGTAGCCCGGTCGCTGAGCAGGCCGGTCGTATCTCGGGGCATCGTCGGCGAGGGACGCCGCAGGGACCTCAGCGACGAGGTTACCTCGCGTGTACACCTCGAGTTGAGGTCCTTCGGTCACGACTCCGATCGTGGATGCGTCGATCTCCCACCTGGCAGCGATGGCGAGCACCTCATCCAGCTGATCCGGAGACACGATGGCCAGCATCCGCTCCTGGGACTCGGACATCAGGATCTCGCCAGGCGTCATCGCAGGCTCCCTCACGTGGACGGAGTCGAGGTCGACCTGCATGCCCATCCCGCCGTTGCCCGCCGTCTCAGACGTTGCACACGAGATACCGGCTGCGCCGAGGTCCTGGATGGCAACGACGAGACCCTTGTCGTACAACTCGAGGCACGCCTCGATGAGCTTCTTCTCCTCGAACGGGTCACCGACCTGGACACTGGGACGCTTCTCCTCGTCTCCCTCCTCGAACGACGCTGAGGCGAGGATCGATGCGCCTCCGATGCCGTCTCTTCCCGTGGCGTTGCCAAGGAGCACGGCGACGTTGCCGGCACCTGATGCAGCGGACAGGACGAGTTGATCCTCCCGAAGGATGCCGAGTGCCATGACGTTCACCAGCGGGTTCTTGGAGAACCGGTCGGCGAACTCGACCTCACCACCGAGCGTCGGAACGCCCACGGCGTTCCCGTAGCCCGCGATCCCCGAGACGACACCCTCGAAGAGGTACCTGTTGGCGGGTTCGTCGAGGGGGCCGAACCGCAGTGGGTCCCATACGGCGATGGGCCTCGCTCCCATCGTGAAGATGTCTCGCAGGATCCCACCGACACCCGTGGCAGCTCCCTGATAGGGCTCCACGAAGGAAGGGTGGTTGTGGCTTTCAATCCGCAGCGCTGCCAGCCATCCGTCCCCGAGGTCGACGACACCGGCGTTCTCTCCAGGCCCGACGACTACCCAGGGCTGGTTGGAGCGGAACCTTCCAAGATGCGAGCGCGATGACTTGTAGGAGCAGTGCTCGGACCACATGACCGAGTACATCGCGAGTTCGGCAGGTCGTGGATCCCGGCCGAGGAGGTCGACGACGTCGGCGTACTCGTCGTCGGTCATGCCGAGCTGCACGTGTGCGGGGGTCTCTGAAGTCGTCACACCCGGACCGCCTCGGCAGATGCGATGAACGATTCGAGGAGGGTCCGCCCGTCGGTCGATCCGAGGATCTCCTCCACGGCTCGTTCGGGGTGTGGCATGAGTCCGGCAACGTTGCGTCGGGTGTTCGTGATCCCTGCGATCGAGTTGGTCGACCCGTTCGGGTTGGCTTCCTCGGTGATCTCCCCGGATGGGTCGCAGTAGCGCAGGATGACGTCGCTTTCGGCCTCGACCGTGTCGATATCCGTCGTGACGTAGTTGCCCTCGTACGAGTTCAGCGGGATACGAAGTACCTCTCCGAGACGGGCAGCGCGGGTGAGGACGCTGTCGGTCGACTCCACACGGACATGGACCGGCTTGCAGACGAACTTGAGGTCCCGGTTGGCGATCAAGGCGCCCGGGAGGATGCCTGCTTCGCAGAGGATCTGGAACCCGTTGCAGATGCCGATGATCGGGGTTCCTTCGGTGGCACATCGTTCGACCTCGGCCATGATTGGTGACAGCCGTGCGATCGCCCCGGTCCGCAGGTAGTCGCCGTGGGCGAAGCCACCCGGCAACACGATGCCGTTGGCGCCCGAGATGTCGACGTCGCGGTGCCAGACGTACTCGGTGTCCGTACCGAGGAGGTTCAGAGCGTGGGTGACGTCGTGTTCGCAGTTGGTGCCTGGGAACACCACGACGGCGATCGTCACGACGCCGTCTCGATGGTGTAGCTCTCGATCACCGGGTTCGCCAGGAGCTTGCGACACATCTCATCCACCTCATCGTGGGCGGCCTCAGGGGAGTCGGCATCGACCTCGAGCGTGATCGTTCGCCCGAACGAGACTCTGCCGACCCCATCGAATCCGAGGTCTCTGAGGGCCTTTGCCGTGGTCGTGCCCTCCGGGTCGGACAGCCCGGGTTTTCGCTCGATCCGGACGACGA
>JAJRYI010000359.1 GCA_024275815.1 Actinomycetes bacterium
AAGGATCCGACGAAGCTCAGCCGGACGGAACGGCTTCATCAGGTACCGGTCGGCACCGGCCGAGTCCGCACGCTCGACATCGGCAGCATCGGTTCGGCCGGTCATCATGATGATGGCGAGACCGTCGAGCACCGACTGCGAACGTGCGAACTCGAGTACTTCCCATCCAGAGATGTCGGGAAGCCCGACATCGAGTATCAGCGCATCTGGCGGATTCGCCATCATCTCGACTTGCGCGTCTGCTCCCGTCCCGACCGTGGTCACGGTGACCTCGAGCGGCTCCAGGCAGACTTCAACGAGTCTTCGGATCACGTGGGAGTCGTCGACGACGAGCACGCTATGCATCTGCGAACCCCCTGATGGCTCGACATATGAAACCCTTGATGGTCTTGGCATCGGCAAGTGAAGGTGGAAACTTGAACGACAGTGGTCACGAAGCGATGCGCGGGCGACGCACCGTGGGCAGCGCAGCCTGTTCGACGAACTCCTCGAGTTGACGCAGTGTCCGTACCTGCTCGACGACGTCGCATACACCCGCATAGCGCGACATGATCGAGTCCCCCGTGTCCCAGTACCTCCGCGGTTCGGGGTTGAGCCAGAACGTCGCCCTCGACCGCTCTGCGATCCGATCCAGGTAGCGCTCACCCGAGTCGCGGTAGTTGTTCCTGGCGTCTCCGGTGATCATGACCGAGGTACGGGGCGTGATGACGTCCCCGTACTTCTCCCACATCTCTTGGAGCGAACGTCCGTAGTCGGAGTGACCGTCGGCCCGCACGAGGTCCGCACCGCGACTCATCGCAATGAGACCTTCAGCGAAATCGACGTTCGACCCGAAGAAGTCGGTCACCTCGTCGAGGCCGTCGATGAAACCGAAGACACGGACCTTCGAGAGCTCCGACGCTATGGCGTAGGTGAGCTGCATGGTGAAGCGCGCGAACGTCGCCATGGATCCCGACAGGTCGCACAGGACGACGATCTCGGGCTTGGAGCGGCGCGGTGCCTTGAACTGAGGCTCGAGGAGTACCCCGCCGTGCCCGAGCGATCGACGGATGGTCCTGCGGACATCGAGACGGCCCTTGCGGCCGTGGCGACGACGCTGGGCCAACCGGGTCGCGAGTTTCCTCGCAAGCGGGGCGACCGCCTTCTCCACTTCGGCGATCTCGGCTCTCGTCGCATGCATCAGATCGACATCCTCTATCAGGGGAAGGCGCCGCGACGCCGCAACCTGGGATGCCCCTCGATCCTCGACGAGACGAGCCGTGATCTGTTGTTCGAGTTCGTCACGGACCGCTTGCACCATCGCCTCGGCTTCATCTCGATGGATCCGCTGATCGATCGCTCCCCCGGGCTGTGATGGTGCGAGTGCTGCAAGGAGCCTGGCGAGGAGCTCATCGGTGTCGATTCGGCGCAGTACCCGATACGTGTAGTAGCGGCCGCCCACGGGGCGCCCCGGTTGCATACCTGCGTATGCAGTGATGGCCTGGTTGACGAGGTTGCGGAGGCGATCTCGATCGCCTCCGAGAAGCGCATCGACGAGCGCTTCGAGCATCTCAGCACCCTCACCGGACTCTCCTCCACCGCCACCTCCTCCCGCCTCGGACGACACGCCCCCATCCGATTCGGCAGGATTCGACGGTGCGGCAAGACCGAAGTACACGTCGAACGTGGCTTCGAACGCCGGGTAGTGCCGTGCGTTCTTGATGAGCGTCGCTCCGAGCGTCGCTTTCAGGTTCTCCGGATCGACGAGGTCCGTGTGCTCGATCGCCGACGCTGCGTCGAGGACCTCGACCATCGACACAGGGATCCCCATCGTCCTCAGTTCGTCGACGAACTCAGTGAGAGAGGTCAACACGGTGGTCTACCCGTCATCTCCGAGGTCGAGGGAGAGTTCCTTCGCCACCTTTTCGATGTCGGTGCGGTACTTGAGCAGAACGTGCAGGGTCTCTGCGGTCGCGGTGTCGTCGAGGTCTTCGATCCCGAGCGCAAGGAGCGTTCTCGCCCAATCGATCGTCTCGGATACCGACGGCGCCTTGCGCAGCGGGACATCACGGATCGTCGAGACGGTCCTTGCAACCTTCTCTGAGAGAACCTCCGGGAGTGCAGGGACCCTCGCGTTGAGGATGGACCGCTCACGCTCGATCGAGGGGTACGGCACGTACAGGTAGAGGCATCTGCGTTTGAGTGCCTCAGAGAGCTCCCTGGTGTTGTTCGAGGTCAGCACCACGATCGGTTGGGATGCAGCTTCGATGGTCCCGAGCTCCGGGATCGTGACCTGGAACGAATCGAGAACTTCGAGGAGGAGGGCTTCCGTCTCGACCTCGACCCGATCGACCTCGTCGATGAGCAACACGACCGGCTCACGGGAACGGATCGCTGCGAGAAGAGGCCGCTCGAGGAGGAACGGTTCCGAGAAGATGTCACCCTCGAGATCCCCCCACGCAGCACCCTCGTCGGCCTGGAGCCGGAGCAACTGCTTGTGATAGTCCCACTCGTAGAGCGCTTTCGCCTCGTCGAGACCCTCATAGCACTGGAGCCTGACCAGCTTGCGACCCGTGGCCTCGGCGAGAGCGAGCGCCAGTGCGGTCTTGCCGACACCTGCTGGACCCTCGGCGAGGATCGGCTTGTCGAGTCGGTCTGCGAGGAACACGACCTGTGCAATGCGTGCATCCGACAGGTACCCCGCTGCCGCGAGATCCACGCCAACGTCCCCGGGGGTACTCCATGTGTTCGCCATCGGCACCAGCGTAGCGCTGAATGTTACCGACGGTTCACCGCGATGACGAGATCGTCACGGTGCACCACTTCTCCACCGGCCGACGAGCTGTGCGCACCGACGACGGCAAGAACTTCCAATGCCGACAGGCGACTGATCCCCTTGGCTATGAGCGATCCATCGGGCCCGGCGATCTCCACTGCCTGGAACCGCTGAAACGATCCCTCGACATCGATCACACCGACGGGCAGAAGCGACCTGCCGTTTGCGACGAGCGCCGTCACGGCGCCGTCGTCGACGGTGATCGTTCCCGACGATGGGAGAGCGAAGGCGATCCAAAGTTTGCGTGCAGGGAGAGAAGACGACCGCGGATCGATCCACGTTCCAACGTCGCGCCCGGTCACGGCTGCAACCACTGCATCGGACACCCGACTCGACGCGATGACGGTCGGGATACCCGAGAACGCGGCCATACGGGCCGCAGCGATCTTCGTCACGACACCACCCGATCCGAGGACGCCCTTGGCACTCGTCTCCCTGATCCGGTCGAGGATCTCGTCGGAGTGACGCACGGCTACAAGCAGTTCGGCGTCGTCGGAAAGCCCGGGGTCACCCGAGTACAGGCCGTCGGTGTCGGTGAGGATCACCAGCATGCCGGCGTTCACGAGGTGCGCAGTGATGGCGGCGAGCTGATCGTTATCGCCGAACGCTACCTCGTCGACGGCGACCGTGTCGTTCTCGTTCACGATCGGCACGATTCCGAGCTTCACCATCGCCGCGAGAGCTGCACGGGCGTTGAGATACTGCGTGCGGGACCCGAGCACATCCTTGGTGAGGAGGATCTGTCCGACCTGGATGTCGAACCTGCCGAACGCTTCGGCGTAGCGAGCCATGAGTTGGAGTTGTCCGACGGCAGCAGCGACCTGAAGATCAGCGATCTCAGTGGGCCTCTTGGAGAACCCGAGATCGGCGAACCCGGCGGCGATAGCACCGGAGCTCACGAGGACCGGCGGGTTGCCCCGCTCTCGCAGGTCGGCAAGGTGGGAGGCAACGGACTCCACAGACGACGTGTCGAGCCTGCCATCGGTGTTGGTGAGGCTCGATGACCCGACCTTCACCACCACCGGATCGCCGAGTGCGACTGCTCGTCTCACAGGAACGCTTCCTCGCCCCCGACCGAGTCGGGATCGAAGGTGAACACGATCGAACCGATGCGTACATCGTCACCAGGTTCGGCTCCGGCCTCTATGAGGCCGTCGACGATCCCGCTCCCCACGAGCCGCTTCGCCACGAACTCGGCAGCGTCCGGGTCCGTGAGATCCGACAGGTTCACCGCGCGGATCGCCGCGATCCCCTCGACGATCCATTCATCCGCATCTCTGCGAATCGTGAAATCTGCCCGTAGCGGCCGATGCAAGATGAACCCTTCCCGCTGAGGCTCCTCGAGGTCCACCCGATCGACCAGGTCGGCGATCGCGTACATGAGATCGTCGACGCCCTCACCGGTCATTGCCGAGATACGCATCACGTCGTCGTCGAGCCCGAGAGCATCGAACGCGTCCGCGTCGAGCAGTTCAGCCTTCGACACCACGACGATGCGTTCCCGAGCGGCGAGGGTGGGGTCGTGTTGTTCGAGTTCACCGAGGAGTACCTCGAGCTGACGGGCGGGTGAATCGACCTGGAGCGGAGATGGGTCGAGGAGCACGACGAGTGCCCGTGCACGCTCTGTGTGTCTGAGGAACTCGTGCCCGAGCCCTTTGCCGGCCGCAGCACCTTCGATCAGACCGGGAACGTCTGCCAGGACGATCTCACGATCACCGATGGAGACGACTCCAAGATTCGGCACCAGCGTGGTGAACGGGTAGTCGGCGATCTTCGGCTTGGCTGCTGAGACCCGTGCGATGAGCGTCGACTTGCCTGCGTTCGGATACCCGATCAGTGCAGCGTCTGCGAGAAGCTTGAGCTCGAGTCGAACCTCGACCTCCTCGCCGAACTCGCCCTGTTCAGCGAACGTCGGGGCCTTGCGTGCCGGCGAGACGAACGCAGCGTTGCCCTTGCCACCCTTGCCTCCACGAGCAACGACGAACTCCTGGCCATCCTCGACGAGATCTGCGACAACGCGACCGTCCTTGTCCTTGACGACGGTCCCGAGTGGGACGGGGAGACGCAGATCGTGTCCCTGCCTTCCGTGACGCAAGTCACCTTCTCCGTGTGTGCCGCTCGGTGCTTTCCAGTCGGGATGCCTGTCGTAGCGCAACAGGGTGGGAACCTGAGAGTCTGCAACGAGAACGACGTTGCCACCGGCTCCGCCCGAGCCCCCGTTTGGTCTCCCCTTGGGAAGGCCCTTACGGCGAAGGAACGAAGACACCCCGGCCCCGCCGCTTCCGCCTCGCGCCCTGATGGTGACGCTGTCAACGAACATCGCAAGAAGCTTTCAGTTCACAGTTCACAGTTCACAGCCAGAGTCGTCGAAGGGGCGTCGTACATCCCGCTCGGGAAGAACGGGCATCATATGCACGAAATGTCCCAGGGCGCACCGAACGTCCAACGGCCGAAGCGCTCACGAGAGCGAACGGGACCTACTTTTCGAGCAGGACCGAGACCTCGCGACGACCACGGCGTGAGCCGTACTTGATCGTTCCAGGCTCGAGGGCGTAGAGCGTGTCGTCTCCACCCTTGCCGACGTTGGCACCGGGGTGGATGCGGGTACCGCGCTGGCGGACGATGATCGCACCGGCGTTGACGAACTGGCCGTCGAATACCTTCGGGCCGAGGCGTTTCGCCTGCGAGTCGCGGCCGTTGCGTGATGAACC
>JAJRYI010000360.1 GCA_024275815.1 Actinomycetes bacterium
GGTCTCCTATTCGCCTCTGACCTTGGCCACGATCTCCGTGGCTGCTGAGGTCGGTACTTCTTGATATGAGTGGAACTGCATCGTGTACGTGGCACGACCCTGGGTCCTGGACCGAAGGTCGGTTGCGTAGCCGAACATCTCCGCGAGCGGAACAAGTGCCTTGATGACACGCGCCGGGCCGCGGGAATCCATCGATTCGACCTTGCCACGTCGTGAAGAAAGGTCTCCGATGACGTCACCCATGTAGTCCTCTGGTGTGACTACCTCGAGTTCCATCACCGGCTCGAGAATCTTGATGCCGGCAGCCTTGGCTGCTTGCTGGATCGCCATGGACCCAGCGATCTTGAACGCCATCTCGTTCGAGTCGACGTTGTGGCTCGAACCGTCGATCAGTCGCGCCCTGATGTCGACGAGGGGGTATCCAGCGAGGATGCCTCCGTCGAGTGCCTCACGCATGCCCTTCTCGACGGCAGGGATGTACTCACGCGGCACGTTGCCACCCTTGACGGCGTCGACGAACTCGAACCCGGAACCGGGTTCCGTGGGCTCGAGGTCGATAACGACGTGACCGTACATGCCGGACCCACCGGTCTGGCGCTTGAACTTGGCGTCGATCTTCTTGACGGGCCGTTTGATCGTCTCTCGGTACGCGACCTGTGGACGACCAACGTTGGCTTCGACCTTGAACTCGCGGAACAGGCGATCGACGATGACCTCGAGGTGAAGTTCGCCCATACCAGCGATGATGGTCTGGCCCGTCTCGTCATCGGTGTGAACGTTGAATGTGGGATCTTCCTCGGAGAGGCGGGCGAGTCCGCCGCCGAGCTTGTCCTGGTCGGACTTCGTCTTCGGCTCGATCGCTACCGATATGACCGGTGCCGGGAACGTCATCGACTCGAGCTGGATCGGGTCATTGATCGAACACAGCGTGTCACCCGTCTTCGTGTTCTTGAGCCCAACGGCCGCGACGATGTCGCCGGTCATGATCTCGTCGATGTCCTCCTGCTTGGCAGCATGCATGCGCAAAAGGCGCCCGAAGCGCTCCTTCTTGCCACTACGCGTGTTGAGGACCGAGTCGCCCTTGTCGGCACGACCCGAGTACACCCGGAAGTAGGTGAGCTTCCCAACGTAGGGGTCGGACATGATCTTGAACGCAAGGGCTGCGAAAGGCTCATCGTCCGACGGCTTACGCGTCAGGAGTACGTCCTCTTTGCCGGGCTTGAAGCCCTCCATCGGGGGAAGATCGAGCGGGCTCGGAAGGTACGCCACGACACCGTCGAGAAGTGGCTGAACGCCCTTGTTCTTGAAAGCAGTGCCAAGCATCACGGGAACGAAGTCACGGTTGATCGTGCCGGTACGGATCACCGAGCGGATCTCCTGCGGCGTGAGTTCCTCTTCCATGAGGTAGCGCTCCATGAGCGCCTCGTCCTCAGAGGCGACGACGTCGAGCATCTTGGCGCGCCACTCCGCTGCCTGCTCGACGAGCTCTTCGGGGATGTCTTTGATCTCGAAATCGGTTCCCTCATCGTCCTGCCAGACGATCGCCTTCATCTCGACGAGGTCGACGATGCCCTCGAAGTCGCCTTCGGCACCGATCGGGATCTGGATCGCAACCGGGTTACCACCGAGGCGGTCGATGATCGACTGGGTGGCGGCGAAGAAGTCGGCACCGATGCGATCCATCTTGTTGATGAAACAGATCCTCGGTACGCCGTACTTGTCTGCCTGTCGCCAGACGGTCTCGGACTGTGGCTCGACACCGGAAACCGCATCGAACACGGCAACTGCACCATCGAGCACCCTCAGCGAGCGCTCGACCTCGACCGTGAAGTCGACGTGGCCCGGTGTGTCGATGATGTTGATGGTGTACCCGTCCCACAGGCAGGTCGTCGCAGCAGACGTGATCGTGATGCCGCGCTCTTGCTCCTGCTCCATCCAGTCCATGACGGCCGCGCCTTCATGGACCTCACCGATCTTGTAGGTGCGTCCGGTGTAATAGAGGATGCGCTCGGTCGTCGTCGTCTTGCCCGCGTCGATGTGGGCCATGATTCCGATATTGCGAACGGTTTCTAGTGGGATGGTGCGTGCCATGGTGAACTACCAGCGATAGTGAGCGAAAGCCTTGTTGGACTCCGCCATCTTGTGTACGTCTTCCCGGCGCTTTGCAGCAGCACCGGTGCGGTTCGCGGCATCGAGGATCTCGTTGGCGAGACGCTCGGCCATCGTGTTCTCACGGCGTTTGCGTGCGAACTCGACGAGCCATCGAACAGCGAGGGTCTGGGCGCGGCGAGGGCGAACCTCGACCGGCACCTGATAGGTCGAACCACCAACGCGCCGGCTCCGCACCTCGAGGGTGGGGCGGACGTTGTCGATGGCACGCTTGAGGGTGGGAAGCGGGTCTTGCCCCGTGCGCTGCTCCACGATGTCCATCGCCGTGTAGACGATGCGACGGGCTGCGCCCTTCTTTCCCTTGAGCAGGACCTTGTTGATGATCTGGGTGACAAGGACCGACCGGTAGATCGGGTCGGGATCGAGCTTACGAACTTCCGCTGGTGCCCTACGCATCAGGAATCCTTCTTCGTGCCGTATCGGGAGCGGGCTTGCTTGCGCCCATCGACGCCTGCAGCATCGAGTGCCCCGCGGATGACCTTGTAACGAACACCCGGAAGGTCCTTCACACGTCCACCACGGACGAGGACGATCGAGTGTTCCTGGAGGTTGTGACCCTCACCTGGGATGTATGCCGTGATCTCAGCACCTGAGGAGAGACGGACACGGGCGACCTTGCGGAGCGCCGAGTTCGGCTTCTTCGGAGTAACGGTGTAGACGCGTGTGCACACGCCACGACGCTGCGGGGACCCGGCGAGACCGACGGTACTCTGCTTCTTCGGCTTTGGCTTCCGGCCCTGGCGGACCAGCTGCTGTACGGTTGGCACTTTGCTCTATGTCTCTCTCTTCGGCACGCTCCGACCCGACACCCGGGTATCGGAGCTCTTGACGAACGAAAATCGGCCACGCAGGCGAAACGCACAGCGGGACCGAACCCTTGGATGAGTCTCTTCCGGTACAACAGCGCCAAAAGGCGCCTCCGGGTACCGGCGAACTCGGCTGGGAAAAACCAGAACGGAGTATACGGAGGTCGCGTCGTAACGCACAAGGGAGGAGAACGCTTTCGGCCAACGGCTTTCGGCCATCGGCCA
>JAJRYI010000361.1 GCA_024275815.1 Actinomycetes bacterium
CGACACGATCTCCCGCCCTGAGGTCGTCGAGGTCGTGGCGGGACAGCTTGCCGTACTCGGGGAACGATCTGACCGCGAAGTACACATCCCCGTCGCTCTCATACGCATGCCCGGTCTCGATGAGACGCTCGATGAGGTCGATCATCTCCGGAATGTGCTCCGTTGCCCGCGGCTCGACGGTTGGGGCCAGGTTGCCGAGCAGGTTCGAGGCCGTGGTGAAGGATGCAAAGGCCTCCTGTGCAATGACCTCGGTGGACACACCGCGTTCGGCAGCCCGTTTGATGATCTTGTCGTCGATATCGGTGACGTTGCGGACGAACACGACGTCGTTGCCGAGCCACTCGAGGTAGCGGCGAAGCACGTCGAAGGACACGGCCGAGCGCCCATGACCCAGATGGGGCTCCGACTGGACGGTTGGGCCGCACACGTACATGGTGACACGACCCGCTACGGCGGGTTCGAACGGGACGGTTGCACGTTCCAACGTGTTGTGTACCTGCATGTGCGCCATGGTACCGCTCGGCCCAGCCGAGAACCCTCTCCAGGTGCAGACCGCTCTTGGGTATCGCAACGCTCAGGGCGCCAGTTCCCTCATCCACCACCTCGATCGAAGCCTACGCTGTGGCAGGTAGATCGAGGCTGGGGCGAAGAGAGATGGCGACGTGACACAGACCAAATCGCATCTGACGCTCTTGGAAGGGATCCTGCCGATCGATCGACGCAGCGTACCGATCGACGTACTTGCAGGAATCACCCTCGCTGCACTCGCGATACCTGAGGTCATGGGATACACGTCTATCGCCCGTATGCCGGTAGTCACGGGCCTGTATACGATCCTGATCCCGCTCATCATCTTTGCGATCCTTGGTTCGTCACGCCATCTCGTCATCGGCGCCGACTCCGCCACGGCAGCGATCCTCGCCGCCGGACTCGTGGGTACCTCTGCTGTTGCAGGATCTGATGAGTGGGTGGCGATGGGAGCGATCGTCGCCATCATGGCCGGCGTCTGGCTCATCGTTGCGCGGTTCGCTCGACTGGGTTTCGTCGCCGACTTCCTTTCGAGCACGGTGCTGATCGGGTTTCTCACCGGTGTCGGTATCCAGGTCTCCATCGGCCAACTGTCGACCATGCTCGGAATCGACGGCTCGGGGGTCGGCCCGATCCGCGACATCGTCTCCGATCTCGGGGCGATCTCGTCCACCGATACAACGACCCTGCTCATCAGCGCTGCCGTACTCGCCGTGGTCATCGGTGGAAAGTCGATCTCCAAGAGGTTCCCTGGAGCGCTCATCGCCGTCCTCGGGTCCATTGCTGCGGGGTACTACCTCGACCTCGAGTCTCGCGGCGTCGCTCTGCTGGGGGCGGTACAGGGAGGCCTGCCCCCTCTCGGCATACCGAACGTGGGACTCGGCGACATTCCCTCGCTCATCCCCATCTCACTATCGGTCTTCGTTGTGATCCTTGCACAAAGTGCGGCAACGTCACGCGCCTACGCCAAGAAGCATCGCGAGACCTTCAGCATGAACACCGACCTCGTTGGACTCGGCGTGGCGAACCTCACAGCGGGGCTCTCTGGCACGTTCATGGTGTCTGGTAGCCCGACGAAGACCCAGATGGTGGACGATGCAGGAGGACGGACACAACTCGCCATGGTGACGACGAGCCTCATCGTCCTCGTCGTTCTCCTCTTCCTCACGGGCCCGCTCCAGTACATGCCGGTTGCGGCACTTGCCTCGGTCGTGTTCGTGATCGGGGTCGAGCTCATCGATGCACGAGCGATGCGAGAGATCTACGTCGAGCGACCGGTCGAGTTCTGGGTTGCTCTGGCAACGGCTCTCACCGTGATCGTCGTCGGCGTCGAGCAAGGGATCATCCTTGCGATCATCCTGTCCATCCTCGCCCATACCCGCCACAGCTACCGGCCGAGAAACAACCTGGTCGCCAAGAACGAGAGTGGATCTGGATCGACTGAGGCGTTTCCACTCTCCACGGGGAAGCAGGCTGCACCCGGGCTCGAGATCTACCGATTCACACACGACATGTACTACGCCAATGCAGAGACTCTTTCGAGAGAGGTTCTCGAGCTCATCGAGCGAAGCGACCCGCCGCTCGAGTGGTTCTGCATCGACCTGACATCCGTGACCGACGTCGATTACACGGCGGCCGCCACGCTCACCCAACTCCACGAGGAGCTCGAAAGTCGCAAGATCAGGTTGGTGTTCACGCACGCCGATGATCACGTACGCCACAACCTAGACGTATCTCACGTCACCGACCTGGTCGGACCCGATGCCTACTTTGCTTCTACCGAAGCCCTGCTCGAAGCTTTCCGAAGGGAGCACGAGGGCGGACACTCCCCCGCTGCGGGTACTCCCACCAGGTGACCGATCGATCGATCTCAACACCAACCGACGAGCAGTACAGTTGCCCGGTGAATCGCACACCTTTGAACCCAGCTCCACTCGTCTATGCACATCGCGGTGACCGCTCGA
>JAJRYI010000362.1 GCA_024275815.1 Actinomycetes bacterium
GCGAGTTCGAGCCGTTCGCCGGTGATGGTGATGACGAGGAACGCAGCGAGAAGGGGAACGATGAGGGGAACGGCGACACCTGTGGCCCACACGATGGCTGCGATGATCAACGCTTCGGCACCGATGCCCATGACGATCACGTGTGTCGCCGGGTGTGTCCGGTAGACGAAGGCGAACACGGCGACGAGGCCGATACCTCCAAGGGTGAGGAGTATCCCCACGATCTCTCTCGGGGCACCAGCGATCATCGTGACGATCGCACCTGCCGATGCAAGAGGCCCCATCCATGCCCAGCCAGCACCGATCGCTACGGCCCGCACGGCACCGATGAGGGCCGCGAGCACCCCGAGAACGAGGAGCGGCGCGTGAAGCGCGAGGGGTGGGGGTGCACCGAACGGCCACCCGATGCGTACGAGACCCATCCAGACGCCGACGACGAACCCGCCGATGATCGACAATCCGATGATCGGGACGAAGATGTTGCGAGGTGTGATCACGGTCGAATCCTAGGAACTACCGCGTCGACTCCCGTTGCGATACCCTGGCGGCGATGGAACAGACACCAACGACACCTGTGGATGCCAGAGAGGCGCTGCGCGACGTGATCGACCCCGAGTTAGGTCTGTCGATCGTCGATCTCGGACTCGTCTACGGCGTAGCCATCGAGAACGAGGCAGCCACCGTCGTCATGACGACCACGAGTCCGATGTGTCCGCTCGGAGCGGTCCTGACACGTGGCGTCGAGGACCGCCTGATGCAACTCGACGGCGTGAACAGTGTCGACGTTCATCTCGTCAACGAGCCACCGTGGACGGCGGATCGACTGAGCGACGAAGCACGAGCGATCCTCGGTATGTAGGACGGCTTCTGCGACGATCGGTCGCTCAGGAGGACCGCAGGAGCGTCAGCAGGAGCCTGGACGGCTCGAGCGCGTAGACCGAGTGCGGCTCGTTCGCCACCATGTGGAGCCACGAGTCCGGACCGATCTCCCACTCGCCTTCGGTGGCAACGAACCGGAACCTGCCCGAGACGACCTGGACGATCACGGGGACCGTTGCGGTGTGCTCGGTCAGCTCCTGGCCCTCGTCGAACGCGAACCCCACGACACGGATCTGGTCGTCCGAGTAGAGCACCTTGGACAGCGTGCCTTCCTCAGGGATCTCGAGGGAAGCAGCCAGGTCGGCGAGTAGCTCGGTGGCAGGCCTGTCCGTCATGCCGGTACCGGCGCCGGTGCGCCACGGGCACCCATCTCGCGATCGAGCAACAGCAGTGCCTGTGGGTTGGACTCCGCGAGCTTGAGGTCGTCGATCACCTGAGACATCGTGGCCTCTTCCTCGATCTGCTCGGTCACGAACCACTGCAGCAGCGGGATACTGGCGTAGTCGCCTTCGGCGTTTGCGAGTCCGTACATGTTCGAGATCGCAGCGGTGACGGCCTTCTCCTGGGCGAGCGCCGTCTCGAAGACATCGATCACCGAGTCGAACTCTGCCCCCGGTGCGTCGATCGAACCGATCACGATCGTGGACTCCCGATCGAGGATGAACTGGTAGAACTTGAGGGCGTGGAGCCGCTCCTCCTCGGACTGCATCTGCATCCACGACGAGAACCCTGGGAAGCCCTCGTTGTCGAGCCACCCCGCCATCGCGAGGTATGCGTTCGACGCATCGAGTTCCATCGTGAGCTGCCGATTGAACTCGGCAGCCATGGTGTCGGAGAGTTGCATTGGTCGTCCTTCGTTCGCCGTCCCCCAATTCTACGGACCCCCCGCCCCATCTGGACTTTGGCGTCCACAAGCGCAACATATTGCGGTTCTGGACGCCAGACGCCTAAGTGTGGGTGGGGTCGGGGCGCATCGTGGGGAAGAGGATGACCTCGCGGATGTGGTGCTTGTCGGTGAGGAGCATGACGAGCCGGTCGACGCCGATCCCGAGGCCACCGGTCGGGGGGAGCCCGTACTCGAGGGCACGGATGTAGTCCTCGTCGATCGGATGTGCCTCGTCGTCACCGGCCGCTTTCATCGCTGCCTGGGCCTCGAACCTGGCCCGCTGGTCGAACGGGTCGTTCAGCTCGCTGAAGGCGTTGGCGTACTCGGAACCGGCGATGATGAGTTCGAAGCGTTCGGTGACGTTGCGCTTCGAGCGGTGCTGTCTCGACAGCGGTGAGATCTCGACGGGGTGCTCGGTGACGAACGTCGGCTCCCACAGGGTCGATTCGACGAGTTCGTCGAAGAGCGCCTCGACGATCTTGCCGGACCCCCAGTGGTCCTCCACGTGGATCCCGTGGCCCTCTGCGATCGGTCGCAACGTCTCGAGGTCGGTGTCGTAGTCGATGTCCTCACCGGAGGCTTCGCGCACGAGGTCGAGCATCGTCACTCTCCGGTACGGCCCTGCGAGGTCGAGCTCTCTCCCCTGGTACGTGATGGTCGATGATCCAGTGGCGGCCACGGCGCACGCTGCAACGACGTCTTCGACGAGCACCATGATGTCGTCGTAGTCGGCGTACGCCTCGTACGACTCGAGCATCGTGAACTCCGGGTTGTGGGAACTGTCGATCCCCTCGTTGCGGAAGATGCGCCCGATCTCATAGACACGTTCGAGCCCGCCGACGACGAGGCGTTTGAGGTACAGCTCGGTCGCGATGCGAAGGTACATGTCGAGATCGAGGGCGTTGTGGTGCGTGGAGAACGGCCGTGCTGTGGCGCCGGTGGCCTGGGGAAGCAGGACCGGAGTCTCGACCTCGATGTAGCCCCTGTCCTCGAACTGGTGCCTGAGCTCGGAGATGATCTTGGACCGTGTGACGGCCGTCGCCCTGGACTCCTCATTGGCCATCAGGTCGAGGTACCGCTGCCTGCTGCGCGCTTCGACGTCCTTGAGGCCGTGCCACTTGTCCGGCATCGGGCGCAGGCTCTTCTGCAACAACTCGAACGAGGTGATCCGGACCGAAAGCTCACCGCGCTTGGTGGTGAGGACCGCTCCCGTCGCCCCAACCCAGTCACCGGCGTCGAGGTCACCGAACGCGGCGAACCCCTCGTCTCCGAGCGTGCGTTTGTCGACGAAGAGTTGGATCGTGCCTGTGACGTCGCTGAGGACGGCGAAGATCAGCTTCCCCATCACCCGGGTGTTCATCAACCGCCCAGCGACGGTGACGACCTCGCCGGTTTCGGTCCCGGGCTCGAGATCGTCGAACCGCTCGTGCAGCTCACCTGCCGTGTGGGTTCTCGAGAACCGGTAGGGGAATCCGCCGCTCTCCATGTGTGTGCGGTACTTGGCGAGCCGCTCACGGGTCAACGGGTGTGCCTCGAGCGCGTCTGCGTCGTCGAGAGCGTCCTGCGGTACTGCGTCGTCTGTCATGCGTCGTCCTGGTTGAGGTTGTAGATGAGTCGCAGTCCCTCGAGCGTGAGATACGGATCGATCGTATCGACACTGGAGCAGTGCGGCACGATGGTAGATGCAAGGCCACCGGTTGCCACTCTCGTCACGTCGCCACCGAGTTCGGCGGCGATGCGCTCGACGATCCCATCGACCAACCCGGCGTGGCCGTATAAGGCACCCGACTGGATCGCCTCGACCGTTCCCTTGCCGATGACCGAGCGTGGCTCGTCGAACTCGACACGACGCAGCGCAGCCGTTCCCGAGACGAGAGCATCGGTCGAGATGACGACGCCGGGGGAGATCGCTCCGCCCAGGTAGGCGCCCTGTGAACCGACCACGTCGAAGTTCGTCGAGGTTCCAAAGTCGACGACGACCGCTGGATGGCCGTGACGTTCCCGTGCCGCAAGAGCGTTGACGATGCGATCCGCACCGACCTCTCTCGGATTGTCGATCTCGATCGCCATCCCCGTGCGGGTCCCCGGACCGACGATGACGACGTCACCAGAGGCGATGTGTGGCATCACCCGTCGCAGTGCGGTCGTGACTGCAGGAACGACACTCGAGATCGCCACGCCACGGATGTCACTCTGGGTGAAGCCGTCTGCACCGAGGATCCCCGACAACCGCCACCGTACTTCGTCGACCGTGGCGTCGGGGTGCGTGGACAGGCGCCAGTGCCCGATCAGATCCTCTTCGTCGAACATACCCAGAGCGAACTGGGTGTTCCCGACGTCGATGGTCAGCAGCATGGGTCGTCTCCTCCGTACAGGATGCTCGGGCCGTCGAGTTTCACTCCCGTGTCGACGGTACCGGTGCTTGCGTCGATGAACACGTTGTCGATGAGCCTGACCGACGACCCGACACGTGCAGCGAGCGCAAGGAACGCCGGGCCGGTGACGGTCACTATCGGCGCTGCTGTGGATGCGTCGGCGACGGTGACGTACTCGAGTTGGACCCCCGGTGACCCGATCACCACATCTCGTACCGCCGCCTCGAGTGCTGCCGATCGGCGCTCTCCCTCGCCAAAAAGGCGGGCTGCTGCGAACAGACCCTGTGAGAGCGTCAGGGCGTCGTGGCGCTCGGACGGGGTCAACCTCGTGTTCCTCGACGACAGGGCAAGCCCGTCGGACTCACGAACGGTGGGGAGGCCGACGACGTGGACGGGCATCGACAGTTCTGCCGCCATGGTCGTCACGACGGCGAGTTGCTGTGCGTCCTTCCTCCCGAAGTACGCCACGTCGGGGCGAACACCTGAGAAGAGCTTCGTAACGACGGTTGCGACCCCGACGAAGTGGTCCCGGCGATGTTCGCCTTCCATTGCATCGGCGACCTCGGCAACGGTCACCGTCGTTCTCTGCCGGGTCGGGTACATCTCGGTGAGGGACGGGGCGAAGACAACGTCTGCACCGTGGCAGGAGGCGAGTTCGACGTCGCGCTCGAGGTCGTCGGGGTAGGTGTCGAGGTCGGTGGCGTCGTCGAACTGGAGGGGGTTCACGAACACGGACACGATGACCGTCTCGCATCGCTCGGCTGCTTCGTCGATGAGCGCGAGGTGACCTTCGTGGAGGTACCCCATGGTCGGTACGAGCCCGACAGAACCCTGTGCGAACTCGCGAACGTCACGGAACGTGTGGAGGACCTTCATCCGAGAGCCTCGGTGAACCGATCGTCGGTCCCGGCCATGCGGGCGGTCAACGCAGCGAGGCTCTCGAAGTCCCCGGATCGCTCACCGAGAGCGTGGCGCACGGCGGCGACCTGTCGGGTGACCGTGTCGACGTCACCCCGAGCGATCGGGCCGGTGAGGGCACCACGGGGTCCGAGTTCGAACGCGTTGGCGACGGTCGCTTCGAGAAGAGGGCGTGCCGTGTCGAACGGGATGCCTGCGGCTTCGAAGAGGCCCTTTGCCAGATCGAGGACCGCGAGCGTGAAGTTCGCCGTTGCCGCTGCAGCAGCGTGGTACAAGGGCTTGGCTGCATCGTCGACGTCGAAGGTGTGGCAACCGATCGAGGTAGCCAGGTCGATGAGGCGTTGACGCAGCGGCTCGTCGGCGGTGATGCCGATCCACGCTCCCGGCAGGCGTTCTGCCCCGCTGCGAGCATCGGGAAGGGTCTGGAGCGGGTGGAACGAGCCGACCTGCACGGTGGCAGACGACAGTGCTTCGAGAGCATCGATCGACACTGCACCCGAGACGTGCACCGTGTCGATCTGTGGCCCCGTGGCAGCGAGTTTGGTGGCGACCTGTTCGATGGCGTCGTCCGACACCGCAATGATGCGCAGGTCCGGCTCCCCTTCCCCGAGGTCGATGAGGTCGGCGAGTGCCTCGACTGCGGCGGGCGAACGGCCGTCGAGTGCGACGACGGTGTGGCCGGCCGATGTGAGCGCGATGGCGAGGGCTCCAGCTGCTCTGCCGGTTCCGTAGAGGGCGATGTTCACAAGGCTCCGATCCTTGATCGGGTATCGGTCCAGATGCAAGGCTAGAGCGGAACCAGGGCGTACGGGAGGGTGGACACCCCACATCGGGGGGAACCCCTACCCGCGGTAGGCCGCCCTCACCAGGTTCCTCGAGTGGCCGATGGCGCGGTACGTCCCATCCATGCCCCACAAGCGCACCGCACCGAAGGCGGCGGACGCCGTGCGGTGGTCGATACGGGCCTCTGCAAGATGGAACCGGTCGTGCGATCGGAGATCGGCGAAGTGGGCCGACAACTCGATCGTCGGCGTGTACACGGGTGGGCCGTCGGGCAACCGATCCATGTTGTACATGATCGCAGGCCAGATGCCGGCGTCGATCGGCATCAGCAGGGCCGCTGCAACGAGGTACGGATCGTTCGAGCCGAGGGCGATGTTCGGGCTCCAGAGGCGCACGACCGGTTCGTCACCGTCCGCCATGTCCGGGACCTCCCAGTTCTCGAGTGGCCTCCAGTTCAGCGCGGAGGCACCGATGGTGAACCCCAGACGCTGCGTGAGTCGGTCGATAGGGGTGGCGGATGCTATGCCGTGAACTTCGGGAGGTTCGGGTCTCTCCTCGAGTACGGGGAAGCTGGCAACGGCGCTGATGTTCGTACGGCCGACCCGTTTGCCTGCAACGACGCTCGACACGGTTGCATCGATGGCCCGTGGTGATCGTCGATCCACCTCGATGGTGATCGACCCGGTGCTGCCCACCGGTATGCCGTGCAGGAAGCGGTGGACGAGCGACACGGGCGCCATGTCGGGTGCCACGTCTCGCAGACACAGCAGTGCAGCGGCGATCGCGTACGCTCCAAAGACGTCCCCGGATGTGTTCGCCCAGTCCTCATGGACGCTGAACGTCCACGTCGATCCGTCGCGGGCGAGAGCGATCGCATCTTCGAGACCGACCAGCCAGCGGATTCCGTTGCTGTGAAGCGGCCCGGTCACCCTCCTCATGGGCTGGTCGTCGACGGCCGTGAGGGCGTCTGCGTACAGGCCGATGGTGTCCCCCAGCGCCGGGTCGATGTCGGTCAGGGGAACGAGGACGAACCGACGGTTCCTGATCTCGGGGTGAGGAACGACGAGGCCCGGTACGTCGATCGTTCGCCCGTCGTACCACAGCAGATCGAGATCGAGCGTCCGCGGCCCCCACCGCACGTCGCGGACTCTGTCGTGTGACCGTTCGATCGACAACATCTCACCAAGGAGGCTCTCCGGGTCGAAGTCCGTCTCGAGGGCAACGGCTGCGTTGAGGTAGGCACCCTGCTCGACGTCGCCGACGGGTGCTGTCTCATATACGGGAGATCCCGCAACGATCGTGCCGAGACGCCCGAGTCCCTCGAGGGCAGCCACGAGGAGCGTGGCACTGTCCCCGAGGTTCGATCCGATCCCAACGTACGAGAGAGCCACGCCGGTCAGTGTGCAGGGATCAGGCGTCGCCCTTCAGGGCCGATGGCCCTGGCGAGGATCCGTTGAATGACGTCTGTGGCGAGGATGGGATCGTCGAGCATCTCGGAGTAGATCAGATACCCGGCGAGAAGGCCTGCAAGCGTGTCGTCGATCGTGTCCTTGTGTACGAGGACCACAGCGTCGGGTGGGGCGAGTGCCGCAGCGATGGCTGCGAACACCTTCGGGGCCTCTTCAGGTTCGATGTCCGACTCGACCTGGTACGACGAGAACGCCAGACCGGCAGATTCGTACGCCGTCGAGTTCTGGTTGGAGCCGAGGAGGCTGAGCACCGAGTTGACCCCGTGGTCCTGCAGCCAGATGATCTCTTCCTCGCGCCGCACACGACGATGCTGGAATCCGTACCCCCCGATGCGCTCTGAGACGGCGAGGCGATCCTTGATCACCCAATGGAATCCTCGCGGCTCAAGCCCAGTTGTCTTCTTACTCATGGTCCTCCACCGTCACCATAGCGTTGGCCGTCAGGGCTACATCAGCCACAAGGCGAACATTGTGGACCCGGATGACCTGTACGCCACGGCTCACCGCGAGTGCAACCGTCGCGGCCGTTGCCGCATCACGATCCCGTGGAGGCGTCGTTGCGCGAATCGGCCGCAAGATCTCTCCGAGAAACCGTTTTCTACTCGTACCAACGGTCACCGGGTACCCCATCTCGACGAAGGTGCCCAGGTTCCGCATCAGCTCGATGTTGTGCCCGACCGTCTTACCGAACCCGATACCTGGATCGATCGAGATCGACGCGGGATCGATCCCTGCGGCCTCGGCCATCGACGCTCGCCCTTGGAGGAAGGTGGCGACGTCGGCGACCACGTCGTCGTACACCGGGTTGTCCTGCATCGTTCGCGGTGAGCCCGCCATGTGCATCAACACGACGCCGACACCGGAATCTGCACACACGCCCGCCATTGCAGGGTCGCCGAGGGCGGTCACGTCGTTGACGATCGAGGCGCCCACACCAATACATGCGGACGCAACGGCTGGCTTGGACGTGTCGATGGAGACGACGACGCCTGCGACCGAGAGTGCCTCGACGATGGGGACGACACGTGCGATCTCGTCTTCGACCGAGACCGGGGTGGCACCGGGTCTCGTGGACTCGCCACCGACGTCGACGATCGCGGCTCCGTCTTGAACCATCTCGAGGCCTGCAGCGATCGCCACGTCGGGGTCGAGGCGGTCGCCACCATCGGAGAACGAGTCGGGTGTCGCGTTGACGATGCCCATGATGAGCGGTGACCCGAGTGGCAGCACCCGTCCCCGGACAGCCCAGGCGAACGATCTCACGGTGCTATGACAACCCGTCGGTTCGATCGGTGCGAGCGGCGTAACCGCGAGCGATCGACGACACACCGTTGGGTGCCCGGAGGCGGATGCTCCCATCCTCAGCGTGTTCCCACTTCGGGACGTCGTGGAAGATCTCCGTGATCTCTCCTGCCCTCAGCGTCTCCTTCTCCATGAGCGCTTCAGCGATCCGGTGAAGGGCGTCTTCGTGGGTGGTCAGGATGGTTCTCGCCTCGTCGTGTGCCTGGGTGATGAGAAAGCGGATCTCCTCGTCGACGGCTGCAGCGACCTCGTTGGAGAGATCCTGGTTCTTGGCGTAGTCACGCCCGAGGAAGACTTCGCCTTCGGGCTTGCCGTACTGGAGAGGTCCGAGCTTGTCGCTCATGCCGTACTCCATGACCATCTTGCGGGCGATCGACGTCGCCTTCTCGATGTCGTTCGACGCACCGGTCGTGGGGTCGATGAAGATCAACTCCTCTGCGGTACGCCCCCCGAGGAGCATGGCGAGCTGGTCGATGAGTTCCGAGCGCCGCACGTAGTACTTGTCCTCGACGGGGAGCGCCATCGTGTAGCCACCGGCCCTGCCGCGTGGGATGATCGTCACCTTGTGGATCGGATCGGCGTTCGGTAGGGCGAACCCGACGAGAGCGTGGCCACCTTCGTGGTACGCGGTGATCTTCCGCTCGGATTCAGACATGACGCGTGACTTGCGTTCGGGGCCGGCGATCACGCGCTCGATGGCCTCCTCGAGGTGCTTCATCGTGATCTCGTCGTCACCGATACGGGCAGCGAGCAGTGCAGCCTCGTTGATGAGGTTCGCGAGGTCGGCTCCGGTGAACCCGGGGGTCTGCCTGGCGAGAACGGAGAGGTCGACGTTGTCTGCAAGCGGCTTCCCCTTGGAGTGAACCTCGAGGATCTGACCACGGCCGTTGAGGTCCGGTCGGTCGACGACGACCTGGCGGTCGAAACGTCCCGGGCGGAGCAACGCAGGGTCGAGGATGTCGGGACGGTTCGTCGATGCGATGACGATGACCCCGGACTTGACGTCGAAGCCGTCGAGTTCGACGAGCAGCTGGTTGAGCGTCTGCTCCCGCTCGTCGTGGCCACCGCCGAGGCCTGCTCCACGGTGGCGTCCAACGGCGTCGATCTCGTCGATGAACACGATCGACGGTGCGTTCTGTTTCGCCTGATCGAAGAGGTCCCTGACCCTCGATGCGCCGACACCGACGAACATCTCGACGAAGTCGGAACCCGATATCGAGTAGAACGGCACACCGGCTTCACCGGCAACGGCACGGGCGAGGAGCGTCTTGCCGGTTCCCGGAGGGCCGTACAACAGAACACCCTTGGGGATCTTGGCCCCCATGGCGCGGAACTTCTGGGGTGACGCGAGGAAGTCCTTGATCTCTTCGAGCTCCTCGACGGCCTCAGCAACGCCTGCTACGTCGGAGAACGTCACCTTCGGCGAGTCCTTCGAGACCAGCTTGGCCTTCGACTTGCCGAACTGCATCACACGGTTACCGCCACCTTGCATCTGCATGATGATGAAGATGAAGAGGCCGAAGATCAGGATGTAGGGAAGGATCGACGTCAGGAACCACATGAACAGTGTCGGTTCCTGGCTGTCGACGCGGAACTCGACACCGGACTCCTGGAGGAGCGTCGTCATCTCCGGCGAGTACTCCTTGGGGTACGTGACGATGAAGTCTTTCGTCTCACCCGCCGAGGTGAAGCTTCCGGTCAGCTCGTTCGAGCGATCCATCAGGACCACTTCACCCTCGATCTCTCCGGCCTCGAGGTACCCGGTGAACTCATTGATGGTGAGCTCCTCAGGCTGGGTTGCCTGGTTGAACACGACCTGGAAAGCCATCACCACGACGAAGATGACGGCCAGGTACACGAGAATGGTTCTCGCAGTGCGGTTCACGGTGCTCCTCTGAAGTTCTCTTGGATCCGAGCGGCAGGCTCGGACCCGGTAGGGGGATGGTACGCCGAACGTCCATCAAACTTGTCGGCGTTTGGCTCAGTCGATGCCTTCTACTTCGGCAATGTAAGGCAGGTTCCTGTACTTCCCATCGAAATCGAGCCCGTAGCCGATCACGAACTTCGGCGGGATGTGGAACCCCTCGTACTTGATGTCGAGAGGTGGCCTCTCGACTCCATCCTTGATTATGAGGGCTGCGAGTGACAAACTCGCAGGCTTTCGCACCGCCAGGTTCTTAAGGAGGTACGACAGCGTCAACCCCGTGTCGACGATGTCCTCGACGATCAGCACGTGGCGGTCGGCGATCTCCTGGTCGAGGTCCTTGAGGATCCGCACGACACCGGAGCTCTTCGTTGCCGACCCGTAGGACGATATCGCCATGAAATCGAACTCGACGGGGAGGTCGATGTGCCTTGCAAGGTCCGCCATGACGACGAACGCCCCTTTGAGTATGCCGATGAGAAGAAGGTTCTTCCCCCGGTAGTCATCGGTTATGGCTGCCCCCATCTCGGCGAGCTTCTCGTCGATCTCCACAGCGGAGATCAACTCTTTTCCGATCTTCACGTATGCACTTCCCGTTCGATGACCACGATCGTATCCCCGTTGTGAGGCGTTGCCCACGACGCGTTGCGCACACCGTGAACCGCGGCAATGATGCCACCAACGGTCACCAGGAGCCAACACGGCCGCCGGTGTGCCGGGACTCCCGCCTCGCGAAGCACCTCGGTGACGGGCGTCGTTCCGTTCCCGAAGTCGATGCGGTCGCCGGGGAGGACACCACGAACCACCATAGGACCTTCGACCGATCCGGTGGATACGACGCTGAACCGTCCCGCCGTTGCAACGGGTGTCGGGTAGCGGGAACGCGACACCCGGTAGCGGTCCTCACCCCACGTGAAGGCTTCGATGTCCTCGATGTCGATCGGTGCTGGGGGTTGGGTGCATGGACCTGTTCCGAGAACGAGGAACGGTGGCTCGCTCTCGACGAGCACACTCCCCGAGACGTGTGCCGACCGCCCGGTTCCGGCCACCTCGAGCACCGCGTTCACGTCGTCCATCGATCCGGGATAGTCGTCTCCGAAGCGGCGCAACGCTGCACGCACCACCCTCGAGGCGATGGGTGCATCCGCTGCGAGCAGCGGTGCGAGCGGGATCGCGACTCCGCCGGGATCGTCGAGGATCACGATCTCAGCGGCGATCGCTTCGATCACCGCATCGTCCGCTGCGAGCAGTTCACCGGAACGCCCGAGGTTCTCGACGACCCCCGGGGCGTAGGACTCTTCGAGAAGCGGGATCAGATGCATGCGGATCCTGGATCGGAGAAAACGTTCGTCGGTGTTCGCCGGGTCGTCGGCGAACGGGAGGGCGAGTTCGGATGCTACGGCGCGTAGCTCCTCCCTCGTAAAGGCGAGGAACGGGCGGCGCCACGGTCCGCGTTCGGCGGGGATCCCCGAGAGGCCTCCCGATCCCGAGCCTCGCAGAAGCCGCATCAGCACCGTCTCTGCCTGGTCGTTGGCGCTGTGGCCTGTGAGAGCCAGTTCGTCATCGTCGAGATCTACCTCGATGGCCCGATAGCGGGCCGCCCTGGCCCGTGCCTCGAGGTTCGCTCCGTCATCGACGGGGCCGGCGAGGACCGACAGTTCGACGCCGCACACCTTCGAGATCCCTTCGGCTGCCCGTTCGAGGAGATCCGATCCTGTCAGTCCCTGGTTGACGAACACGGCACGGACCTGCCGGGGTGCAACCGATGCAGCTGCGTGGAGGAGCACTGCGGAGTCCGCTCCCCCGCCGAGTGCCACGACGAAGCGCCGGGTACCGACCGCTGAGGCCACGGCACTCGCCAGCGGCGAGGTCATCCGTTCATCCGATCGAGCCAGATGTCGGCATCCTCGATCTCTGCGAGCGTCGGAAGCGTTTCGGGTGACTCCCACGCCATCGACAGGGTCTCCCACGACGCCCGCTTCTCGACACGGGTGATGAACGCTGCGCCCATGTCGTACTGCTTGAGCTTCATCTCGATGCCGACCAGTTTCAGGAACGCTGCCGTCTTGGGGTCCTTGCGTCTGGCTTTGAGCACGTTGGACATCCTGGCGACATCGACGATCTCGCGTTCACCGACACGATCCATGACGATGTGGCCGTGCCCCTCGAGAAGAGACATCAACGCCTGGACCTGGTCGAGGACCTCCTTCTGGTCCGGGGTGGCGAACAGGCCGATGAGGCCGGCGTCTCCGAGTAGATCGTCACCGGGGTCGTCCCTGCTGGTGAGTTCGCCGACGATCCGGGCGAGGTGACCACGGTCGGGTTTGGACGAGTCGATGATCCGGTCCACGAGTGACAGGAAGTACTCCCGCATCCAGGGGACACCGGTGAACTGGGCACGGTGCGCACACTCGTGCAGCGCCACCCAGAACCGGAAGTGTGACGGCCTGAACTCGTGCTGACGTTCCATCGACAGGACGTTGGCCCCCACGAAGAACACGGAGTCCCCGTTGTCGCCGTCGGCGGTCGGGATGACGAGTTCGTACTGTCCGAGGACTCGTTTGGACAGGAATCCGAGGACTGCACCGAGTTCGGCCCCCATCACCTTGCCGGCCACGGACTTGGTCACACCGGTCGACTTGGAGAGCTTGTCTTCGAGCGGTGCAAGCATCAGCGAGAAGGACTCGATGTTCGTGGCGATCCACTGCTCTCTCGAGATGACACCCA
>JAJRYI010000363.1 GCA_024275815.1 Actinomycetes bacterium
GTTCCCCGATCACAAGGGGATGATCACGGGGCTCGCCGTTGCAGGGTTCGGGTTCGGGGCACTCGGTTGGATCAAGATGGCCGGTTCGTGGGGGAGCGTCATAGACGGCTTCGGGGTCGGGGCGACCTTCATGATCTACGGTGTCGCGACGGCGGCGCTTGTCCTTGTCGGCGCGATCTGGATGAGGATGCCCCCGGAGGGATGGGTCCCTGTCGGGTTCGAGGCACCGATCGCGGTTGCGGGAACTGGAGGTGAGGACTTCGCACCACGTGAGATGCTGAGAACCCCCCAGTTCCATCTGATGTCGTTCACGTTCGCAGTCAGTGCCGGAGCCGGGCTGATGGCTATCGGACTCATGAAGTTGTACCCCGTCGAGGCCCTGGCAGAGTCCGGGGTGAGCGATGCTCGTGCGAGCGCCATCGCCGGAACAGCGATGGCCGTCTTCTTCAGTCTTGCCAACGGTGCAGGCAGGATCGCCTGGGGCGCCCTCAGCGATCTCCTCGGGCGGAAGTGGTCGGTCGTCACGATGGCCGGGACTCAGGGGCTGTTCCTTGCGCTGTTCGTCCCGATGGCAGCCAACGAGTACACGCTCTACGTGGCCGCGGCGTTGATCGGATTCAACTTCGGGGGGAACTTCGCTCTGTTCCCAGCGCTGACAGCCGACGAGTTCGGGGATCGAACCGTTGGGCAGAACTACCCCTGGGTGTTCCTGGCATACGGGGCGGGAGGGATCATCTTCCCCATCCTTGGTGGAGTTCTCGGAGACCTCGGAAACTTCCGCTTGGCGTTCGCTATCTGCTCTGCGGCGTGTCTCGTCGGGGCCGGCGCCTCGGCTGCTGTGTTCCCCCCTGGCAGGGTCGACGCAGACAGCCCGTTCTCCGTGTCGGGGTTCCTCCACAGCGCCCGGCCGGTGGGATCGGCACGCTCTTGACCTGATCCCGGCCGAGGTGGGGGACTGGCCCGCGGATCGACGTATCCTGCCGGGGATGATGCGCCACTACGGGACGATCACATGAACTTCGCTGCTTGGACGCCGATCTTCTTCGTCGTCATCGTGCTCACCCTCGGGAGCCTCGGACATCTCGCGACGCACCGCGTCCCGTACATGCCGAAGTGGGCGTGGGCGGTGCTCATCGTCGTTGGAATGCCGATCGGAGCCCTGGTGTACATCGCGGTCGTGATCCTCGGGTCGGGTGTTCAGAGACAAGACGCCGAAGGCCGCAACATCGAGTAGGTGGGCAACGGTGGGGGAGGCGGGACGTTCCCCTCACCAATTGACTTCTGCACAACCGGTGTGGGTATCGGGTTCGACTTGGAGCGTTGCGTGGGGGATGCCGTACACGTCCTCGAGGACGTGGCGTGCTTCGTCGAGAACCGGGTGAGGGTCGACGGTCGAGCCGGTGACGATGTGCACGGTTGCGACGTCCATCTCGGACGTCAACGTCCAGACGTGCAGGTCGTGCACGTCGGTGACCCCGGGAATCGATGCCAGCTGGGAGCGGAGTGCTTCGAGGTCCAGGCCCTCGGGGGCTGCCTCGACGAGAACGCGAAGCGCCCGACGCCCGAGATGCCAGGCTCTCGGCAGGATGAACAGGCCGATCGCGGCACCGAAGAGCGGGTCGGCGTACACCCAGCCCGTGAACTGGATGATCAGCGCGGCGAGGATGACGCCAACGGAACCGATGAGATCGGCGAGGACCTCGAGGTAGGCGCCCTCTACGTTGAGTGACTCTTCGGCTCCTGCGCGTAGCAGTTGCCAGGAGATGATGTTGACGATGAGTCCGGTGACGGCGACCACCAGCATCGGGGTGGAGAGGATCTCTGGAGGATTCTGGAAACGGCGGGCAGCTTCGAACAGGACGTAGATGGCGACCCCGAAGAGCAGTGCCGAGTTCGCCAGCGCCGCGAGTATCTCGAGGCGGTAGAGCCCGAACGTACGGTGGCCGTCGGAGTTCGCGTTGTTCGCTGCGGTGATCGCTGCGAGAGCCATGGCAAGGCCGATCGCATCGGTTGCCATGTGCCCGGCGTCTGAGAGCAGCGCGAGGGAGCCGGTGATGATCCCTCCGACGATCTCGACGACCATGAACGTGACGACGAGGATGAACGAGATGACCAACGGGCGCATGTGACGTTGGCCTGCGCGGATGGAGCCGTGTTGGTGGTCGCCGCTCACGAGCGGCCCTCGTGATCGTGGAGGTAGTGCTCGACGGCGACGTCGAGGAGAAGCCGTACATGTGTGTCGGCGACCCGGTAGAAGACGACGCGGCCGGCCTTTCTGCTGCGTACGAGGCCGGCGAGTCTGAGTTGTCGGAGCTGATGGCTCGTTGCGGACTCGGAAGATCCAACGACGGAAGCGAGGTCACCGACGCTGAGTTCGCCGGCTTCGAGCAA
>JAJRYI010000026.1 GCA_024275815.1 Actinomycetes bacterium
ATAGTCCCCGACCCGCTCGGCATCCTTGACGATGGATGCGTACTGGAGCACCAACGGCAGATCGCTGCTGTTGACTGCGGCGTGGATCATGAGTGCTCGACGTACTGCGGCTTGGGCTTCGTTGATCTCTCTGTCGGTCGAGCGGACCTCGCGCTTGGTCTCTTTCGACTTCCCGCCTCCGAAGAGGGCGTCCGAGGCGGTCATGAAGATGTCGTGGCCGTTCTCGAGCATCGTGACGAGCGTTGCCTGAGCCTCGTCGACCGCGGATTGCGAACCGCTCCTGAAGAATTCGAATACCACGAGCTTCCCTCCTTTAGTTGAGTATGAAGATGCCGGCCAGGGGGATCGCGACGAACGCTATCCCAACGTAGGCGACGGCGAGCCACTTCTGGCGAACAGCGATGTCGGCCAGCTTCTCCGCAAGTATGACAGGCACGTGCCGGATCTTCGGGATCGGGTAGAGGATGAGGATGCCGACGATGTTGAACAGCAGATGTACAAGGGCGATGGTCATGCCACTGACGGCACCCGATGCGAGCGCGGCGAGGAGCGCGGTCACGGTCGTGCCGATGTTGGCGCCCAGGGTGATCGGGTAGGCGTTGCGCACGAGGATGAGGCCGGCAGCGACGAGCGGCACCAGGATCGAGGTCGTGATCGAAGACGACTGCACGGCAACGGTGACGATGATCCCGACCATCATGCCGACGAGTCCACTCTTGGCGAGCGCTGCGTTGATCGAAGACTCGATACGAGACGCGATGAGGACCTTCATGTTCTTCGTGATGAACGTCAGGGCAGCGAAGATGATCGCGATCCCGAAGACGATGAACGCGATGGCCACCGCCTTGTCGTTCAAGATGAACAACTCGAGGAGACCTTCGACTTTCACCGCCCCCCACTTGACCGCACCTTTGATCGGCGAGTTGAACGTCGCGTCTGCACCCGATGGCAACAGGCCGGCGATCCAGGTCGCCGTGCTCTGGAGGAACCCGGTTGCGATCTCGAGGGGAAGCAGGATGACGACGGCGATGACGTTGAAGAAGTCGTGCATCGTTGCCGCGGCGAAAGCCAATCGGAACTCGTCGGACTTGCGGGCGTGGGCGAGAGACACGATCGTGTTGGTGATCGTGGTCCCGATGTTGGCCCCCATGACCATCGGCACGGCGGTCTCGATGGGAAGCACACCTGTTGCAACGAGTCCGACGATCGTCGACGTCGTCACCGATGACGACTGGACGAGCACGGTGGCGAGGATCCCGACGAAGAGAGCTGCAAGCGGGTTCGTGATGCCATCGAAGAGCCCGCCGGCCGTGTCCGATCCGAGTCCCTTGATGCCGCCCTCGAGCATCTTGACGCCGACGAGGAAGAGGTAGAGGAGTGCGATCACGACGACCGTGCGCACTACCGGGGGGATCGTGCGTCTCGGTCCCTGCGCGATCGGCGAAGGTGGTGGACCTTGGGGGGATCCCATGCGGTGTTGGCCTGCTATCTGGGGTGTACTGTCGGCGGCATGATAGAGAGCGCCGCAACACCATGCATCTCCCCCGACACGCCCAGACACCGGTGTGTGGGCGTCACTGTCATGGGTGGGGACGGAGCTTCAGTCGTCCTCGGGGAAGCGGGCGGTGACCACGAAGGTGATGTTCTGGGCGATGTTGACGCCGTGGTCTGCGATGCGTTCGAAGAACCGACCGATGTAGAACAACCCGACAGCGGGTTCGAGGCCGATGGCGTCCTGACGGGCGGTCACGGCAGAGAACAGTTCCGATGTCAGACGGTCCGTCGTCTCGTCCTCGCTCTCGGCTCCGGTTCCGATGCTCTCGTCGAGCGTCGCGACGGCTTCGACTCCTCGTCCGAACATCGATCCAGACGCGTGTGCGAGGCGACCGACGATCGATTCCAGCGTGTTGTCTGCAGGGATTCCGTCGAGTCG
>JAJRYI010000364.1 GCA_024275815.1 Actinomycetes bacterium
CTCGCTGTCGGCCGCGCGGCGCCTTCGCCTGCAGGGTCGAGAGTCGGTCGAAAGAGGCGGTCCAACCGGGTGAGAAACTGAGCCGTCTGTCACCGGGGAAGCGTCGAAGCGCTGGCCTCCTCCCGGTGCGGCACGTCGAACCCTATCGCTGCCGTGGCGGTACCGGGTGCATTCCGCATGACGCGCGTCCTCCTCCTCCCTGTGTGAGCACTGCCCGTTCGATGAACGGTGAACGCTGAACGCTCCTACTGATGCCGCACTTCTTTACGATTTGCAAAACGCGTTCGTTTCCACGAATCTGCTCCTTGTGACAGGCACCGCGCGATGACCAATGGCCTTTCCCCGCGGCAGCGCAGGGGCCTCGCCTACAGCATTCCAGTGTTGGCGGTAGTCGCCGCGCTCATCTTCGGTGCCGTCATGCTCGTTCTTCTCGGAGCGAACCCCATCGAGGCGTACGTCGAGATGTTCAAAGGCGCGTTCGGTTCCGCTGATGCGCTGATCGCGACGATCCTCAAGGCCACTCCGTTGCTGTTCGTCGGTGTCGGCATCGTCATCGCTTTCCGGGCGGGGGTCATCAACATCGGTGCTGAGGGTCAGATGGTGCTCGGTGGCCTCTTCGCGACGATGGCTGCTCTCTACCTGCCAGAGATGCCGTCCATCATCATGATCCCTGTCGTGCTCATCGCAGGTATCGCAGGGGGTGCGTTGTGGGGCTGGATTCCGGGAGCGCTCAAGGCTTACTACCGGGTGAACGAGATCCTGAGCACCATCATGTTGAACATCGTTGCAGTGCAACTGATGAGCTATCTGCTGCGGGGACCACTGATCGACCCTGCCGAGATAGAGCGCGGAACACGTATCCCACAGACTGAGCGTCTCGCCCCGTCGGCGGACCTTCCACTCATCTTCGGAAGTGACCGTCTCCACATCGGGCCGGTCCTTGCGATCCTCTCGGCCATCGCCGCGTACTACCTCCTGTGGCGGACACCACTCGGCTACCGGCTCAGGGCTGTCGGCCTCTCCGAAGATGCGGCGAAGTACGCCGGGATCCCCGTGCGGCGAACGATCGCACTTGCGCTCACGCTTTCGGGTGCGCTCGCTGGACTCGCCGGTGCGGTCCTCGTCTTCGGGAGCGAGAGCCACAGGATGGTCACGGACGGCTCCACGCTCGGGTTCACTGGAGGAGCAGGCTTCAACGGCATCGTCGCAGCGCTGCTCGGTGGGCTCCATCCGTTGTGGACGATCCCGGCATCGTTCCTCTTCGGTGGGCTCATCGTCGGTGGTCAGGCACTGCAGCGGGCCGTGCAGGTACCGTCGGCGCTCATCATCGCCCTCAACGGGCTTGTCGTGATCTTCGTCGTTGCTGCGGATCGCTATCGAGCGAAGCTCCTGGCGGTCGATGAGTGGGATGAGCAGACGGTCGAAGGTGACGACGCACCGGGTGAAGGTGATCTCGCAGCTCTCGGTTCAGTGCAGGATCACGGGCCTGACGGATCTGGTGGCGTTGATCCGGAGGAGCCGGCATGAGCGAGATCTTCACCACTGCAGTGCTCGTTGCGGTCGTTGCTTCGGCGATCCGGCTCGCTGTTCCTCTGCTGCTCGCCGCACTTGGAGAAACATTCGGCCAGAGGAGCGGAGTTCTCAACCTCGGTGTGGACGGGATCATGTTGCTCGGTGCGTTCGCCGGCTACTACGCCGTGCTCAAGACCGGCGACGTCTGGCTCGGCCTTCTTTCGGGAGCCGTAGTCGGGTTCGTACTCGGCCTTGCATCGGCGGTGATCGCGGTGACGCTGAAAGCTGAGCAGGGCATCAGCGGAATCGGCGTGTACCTCTTCGGGTTGGGGATGAGCGATCTGCTGTTCCAGAAGCTCGTCGGGACGCCTATCCCGATCGAGACGTTTCCTCCCGTACGGATCCCGTTCCTCGTCGATATCCCGTTGATCGGTGACATGTTCTTCCGGCACAGCCTCGTTGTCTATCTGGCGTTCGCCGCGATCCCTCTTGCTACGTTCATCATCAACAAGACGACGTTCGGCATGAACATCCGCGCAGCAGGGGAGTATCCGGAGGCTGCCGACACGCTCGGTGTGAGCATCTCGCGTGTCAGGTACGCCACAGAGATCATCGGAGGGACCCTTGCGGGGATCGCCGGCGCTGTCCTCGCCATCTCCCTCGGCATCTTCCAGCAGAACCTCACCAACGGGGCAGGGTTCATCGCCATCGCCCTCGTGTACTTCGGGGCGTGGCGCCCCACCGGTATCATGCTCGGAGCACTGCTGTTCGGTTTCGTCAACGCGCTGGTGCTCGAGCTCAAGACGTTGGAGATCATCCCACGTGATCTCTCCAACCTCTTTGCAATGGCACCAGCGTTGATCACGATCCTGGCCCTGGTTTTCGTTGCCAGGCGATTCCAACCACCTGCAGCATTGACCAAGCCGTTCACCAGAGGAAAATAGGCGACCTACAGAGGTCCACGGAAAGAGGAGCAACCTTGAAGAAACGAAGCACCAAGCTGGCAGTGTTGATCGCTGTCGTAGCGCTCATCGCTGCTGCGTGCAGCAGTGGCGGAGACGAAGCAGCGAGCGCGGATTTCCGGATCGCGATCGTCGCTCCGTCGGCATCGAACGACCTTGCCTTCACCCAGTCGATCGTCGACGCGGCGAACAAGCTCAAAGCAGACGGGATCATAGGAGAGGTCGCTGTCACCGACGGCACGTTCGTCGTAGACGACGCAGCAGTCGCCATCCGCGACTACGCATCCCAGGGATACGACCTCGTGATCGCTCACGGATCACAGTACGGCGGTTCCCTCCAGGAGATCGCACCGGACTTCCCCGACACCTCCTTTGCATGGGGTACGTCGGCAGACACGTTCGGTCTCCCCAACGTGTACTCCTACGAGGCGGCCTCCGATCAGGGTGGACAGGTCATGGGGATCATGGCAGCAGCACTCTCGAAGACGGGCAAGATCGGCATCGTTGGTCCGATCGAGGTTGGCGATGCCAAGCTCTACGTCGACGGATTCAAGCAAGGAGTCTTGTTCTACAAGCCCAACGCTGATGTGACGATCAACTACATCGACTCGTTCAGTGACGTGGCCCTGGCATCCGAAGCGGCACAGTCGTTGATCGGCGCCGGTGCCGACGTGTTGTCCGGTACTGCGCAGATGGTCGTTGGAGCCGTCGGTGTTGCCAAGTCTGAAGGTGTCCTGTGGTTCGGTACCCAGGCCAACCAGACGAGTCTCGCACCCGAGATCGTGGTCGCTTCGCAGGTGTACCACTGGGAGGTCATCCTCGAGGAGATGATCAACAACGTCAAGGACGGCAAGCTCGGTGGTGAGCTGTACAGCATCACCTTTGCCAACGATGGCCTCGTCATCGAGTACAACGACGGCTTCGACCTGCCTGCCGATGTCAAGGAACTCGCTGAGAACGCGATCAAGTCGATGAAGGCGAACGGATAGAACGAGCAACTGTGGGGGAGGGTCTGAGGATCCTCCCCCACAGCCTCGACAGGAGAAACGTGTGACGGCTCGTCCGATGCTCGAGATGCGGGGGATCACGAAACGATTCCCGGGTGTGGTCGCGAACGATCGCGTCGACTTCGACGTGTATCCAGGCGAAGTGCACTCGTTGCTCGGTGAGAACGGAGCCGGCAAGAGCACGCTCATGAAGGTCCTCTACGGCTTCTACCCGCCCGACGAGGGAGAGGTCCTCATCGACGGCGAGGTCGTCGTGATCGATAGCCCGACGGCTGCCATCGATCACGGGATCGGGATGATCCACCAGCACTTCATGCTGGTCCCAACACTCACGGTGGCCGAGAACGTCGCGTTGGGTCTCAAGTCGAGTCGTGGGTTCATGACGGACCTCGACGTCGTGTCGAAGCGGATAGTCGAGCTCGCCGATGAGTACGGTCTCGAGATCGATCCGTCGGCACTCATCTGGCAGCTCTCGGTGGGGGCACGTCAGCGTGTTGAGATCATCAAGGCGCTCTACCGCGACGCCCGCCTCCTCATCCTCGATGAGCCGACTGCGGTTCTCACACCTCAGGAGGTCGATCAGCTCTTCGTGACGTTGCGTCAGCTCGTCGATGACGGTCGGGGCCTGATCTTCATCTCGCACAAGCTCCACGAAGTGCTCGCATTGAGCACCCGGATCACGGTGTTGCGCAACGGCTCGGTGACCGGCGAGGTGCCGGTCGAGGGAGCGACGCGCGAGAGCCTCGCGAACCTGATGGTGGGACGTGCGGTGAAGCTCATCCCGGACAAGCTCCCGGCCGACCCCGGCGACGTCGCGCTCGAGATCCGGAACCTCACCGTCATGGGTGACAGGGGTCTGGTCGCCGTCGATCATCTGGATCTCGACGTTCGCCGCGGCGAGATCCTCGGCATCGCTGGGGTGTCGGGCAACGGACAGCGTGAGCTTGCCGAGACGATCGCCGGCCTGCGCACACCCGAGAGTGGGACGATCAAGGTCGCGAGCATCGATGTCACCGGTGCCCACCCGAGGAAGGTTCGTGAGGCCGGCCTCGCTTACGTTCCCGAGGAGCGGATGCGCGAGGGTGCGATCGCGGAGTTCACCGTGTGGGAGAACCTTCTCCTCATCGACCATGCAAGCCCCGACTACCTCAAACACGGCTTGTTCGACTTCGCCACGATCAAGGACCATGCGAACGAGCTCGTCGAGGCGTTCGACGTTCGCACACCGTCGGTCGATACGCCCTGTGGGAGTCTCTCGGGCGGCAACATCCAGAAAGTGATCATGGCGAGGGAACTCTCCTCGTCACCGATCGTGCTCGTCGCCTCCCAGCCGACGCGGGGTGTCGACATCGGGGCAGCCGAGTACATCCACCGTCGGCTCATCGACAAGAGGAACAAGCTGACGGACGCCGAGTTCATCCAGCAGGCCCTTGTCGACCGCCGAAACGCGTGCACGGCCATCCTGATGATCTCGGAGGACCTCGACGAGGTGTTCGGGCTGTCCGACCGCATCGCGGTCCTCTACGAGGGCAAGATCATGGCCATCGTCGACCCCGATACCGCAACCCGTGAGGAAGTCGGTCTCCTCATGGCTGGTGTGAAACCCAACGACGGGTAGCTCACCCGTCCAACACGGTCAACTCTGTCTCAGCTTCTCGAGCACCTTGTCTGGTGTCAGCGGGATCTCGTCGAACCAGACGCCCGTGGCGTCGTGGAGTGCAGCGATCACAGCCGGGGCGTACGGGATGAACGGCATCTCGGCCATGCCTCGCGCTCCCCACGGTCCGAGCGGGTCGGGTATCTCGAGGATCTCGGTCACGATGCGTTCGGGAACGTCCTTGGCGCCCGGCACGAGGTAGCCGGACAGCGTCGGATTGAGGATCCTTCCGTCCTGGACACGCAGGCGTTCTGTCAGTGTGTAGCCATGGGCTTGGACGATTGCACCCTCGACCTGGCCCCTCACGATTCCAGGGTTGATCGCCCGGCCGACGTCGATCGCACACCAGACGGTTCCGATCCGGATGTGTCCCGTCTCGGTATCGACGGCGAGGTCCACCGCCTCGGCAACGTACCCGTAGGCGATCACCGGAAGGCCTTCGCCCGTGTCTTTGTCGATGTACTCGGTCGGGGGAGGAACGTAGCGGAAGTGCCCGATCGCAGGCCTTTCCCCGTCGTTCCAAGCCTTGAGTGCTTCCTCCGTTGCTCCCTGGATCGAGTTGCCCGCCATGAACGTCATGCGTGATGCAGAAGAGGAGCCGGAGTCGCCCGAGGTGGCGGTGTCAGAGAACGTCCCCGAGACCCGCTCGAACGGGATCCCAAGGGCCTCTGCCGTCATCTGGAGGAACACCGTGTGGGCTCCCTGACCGACGTCGGCCCCGGCGTGCGCGATGTTCGCGGTGTCGATCTCGTCGTCACCTTCGAGGAGGACCGTCGCCTCGCAACGTTCGGGGAACCCCATGGAGAACCCGACGTTCTTGAGCGCGCAGGCGAACCCACGCCCGGTCTTGACCACATCTGGGTTCGCCCCGAGCGTCCTGATCCCGGTGACGGTGGGGGAGTTCTCGATCGGTGTGTCCCAGAGCGATACCTCGGCGCATGCATCGATCACCTGTTGGATCGAGACGCCTTCGGGCATCGGTCGCTGGGTGACCGAGTCATCACCGTCGCGCAGTGCGTTGATCTTGCGGATCTCGACGGGGTCCATGGCGAGGGCCTCGGCGATCTTGTTCATCTGTGACTCCGCGACGAAGGCAGCCTGAGGACTCCCGAACCCGCGGAAGGCACCGCCGGGGACAGAGTGGGTGTACACGGCGCGAGAATCGACGTGGACGTTCTCGATGTTGTAGGGACCGGCGAGGGTCAGATGGAGGTTCGCCATCACCTTGTTCGTCGTGTAGTTGTAGGCACCCGCATCGACGACGGCGTCGGCCTCGACGGCGACGATGCGTCCGTCGTTGGTCGCACCCCATCTCGTCGTGACCTCCACCCTGTGTCGCTTGTGATGGCCGACGATGCTCTCTTCGCGGTTCCAGACACAGCGCAGGGGGAGGTCGATACCGCGTGCGTGGAGCTTGAGGGTGGCTGCGGCCATGACGATCTGGAGGGTCATGTCCTCCCGGCCGCCGAAGGCACCGCCGATCGGGGGGTAGATGACCCGAACCCGCTCTGGTGGGAGGTCGAGCGCGTGGGCGATCTGTTCCTGGTCTTCATGCGTCCACTGGCCTGCGATCTCAACCGTCACGCGGCCTTCGTCGTCGATGTAAGAGACGGCAGCTTCGGGCTGGAGATAGGCATGTTCCTGGTGGGGGAGTGAGTAGGAGCCCTCGACGATGACATCGGCCTCGCTCCACGCGCTCTGCATGTCTCCTTTTCGGATCTTGTAGCGGTAGTACGTGTTAGTGGTTTCGCCGTTCTCGGGGTGCACGAGTTCAGCACCCGGGACATCGGCCTCGCTGAGGTCCGCAACGATGGGGAGTCGGTCCCAGACGATATCGAGTGCATTGGCACCGGCGAGGGCGGCCTCCTCCGTCTCGGCTACGACGACGGCGACCTGGTCGGCTTCCCACCGTGAGACGTCGGAAGGCACTCGAGAGCGACCCGTCCCATCGACGCCGATCAGGACCGGTTGATCGAACATGGTAAGCCCGTACTCGTTCATCGGGATGTCGGCCGCGGTGACGACATCTATGACACCTTCGACGGCGAGGGTTGCCGAGGTGTCCATCGAGACCATGCGAGCATGGGGTTCGTTGGAGAACACGACTTTGACCACCAGGGAGTTCGGGAGGATGATGTCGCCCGGGTAGCGGGCGCTCCCCGTGACCTTGGCCACGGCATCTTCCTTGATGACGGTGCGTCCGACGGTCATGATGGCTCCGATGCTGTGTTCATGACGGCTTCGACGATGGACGTGTAGCCGGTACATCGACAGATGTTGCCCCCGAGGCCATCTCTCACCTCTGGCTCCGTGAGGTTGGTGTGCTCGGCGAGCAGGGACGAGGCGCTCATGACGAAACCCGGTGTGCAGTACCCGCACTGGACCGCCCCGGCTTCGACGAGCGCCTGTTCGAGTCGCTCGTCCGATGACGAAGACAGGCCCTCGATCGTGACGACAGAACGCCCGTGGGCCGCAGCAGCAGGTACGAGGCAGTAAAGGACGGCCTCCCCGTCCATGTGGACCGTGCACGCCCCACACTCACCTTCACCACAGCCCTCCTTGGTTCCCGTCAGTGGCGACCCGTCGGCGTGCGTGGCGTTCTCGCGAATCCAGTCGAGCAGTGTCGTGTGCGTGGCGTTGGCACCAGAGACCGGCGCTCCGTTGATGGCGATGCGGATCTCGTCGTCTGCCCCGGCGGTGAGTGGCGGCGACGGTGATGCACCTTCCCCGTTGGACAGGGTGATGACTTTCGAAGGCCACTGCGAGGCCTGACGCCCATCGCGAATGGCGGTGAGCATCCGGGTGACGGTGACACCGACCATGTGCGTTCGGTAGGCGTCGGTGGAGCGGATGTCGCTGATCGGGTCGACCTCTTCTGCGGCGTGCTGTGCACATCGAGCGATCGCGTCCGCGTCGAGCGATGTGCCGAGGAGCACGTCTGCGGCTTGTGCCAGCACGACTGTTGGAGCCACACTTCCAAGAGCGATTCTCGCCGCCGTCACGACACCTTCGTCGAGCGTGAGGACGGCGGCTGCGTGTACGACGGAGATCGCCTGTGCCGAGCGGAGACCGACCTTGGCGAACATACCGGCTTCGTCGTGTCCCATCGCCGGGAACCGGATCGCCGTCATCAGCTCGCTCGGTGTCATCACCGTTCGGCGAACGCCTGTGTAGAAGTCGGCGAGTGCGACCTGTCGTGTACCCGAGATCGA
>JAJRYI010000365.1 GCA_024275815.1 Actinomycetes bacterium
AAAGACGACGTTCTTCAACCTCGTGGCGGGGCGCATCGCCCCAACAGAGGGCAAGATCATCTACCGGGACCAGGACATCACCGGGCTGCCACCGCACCGCCGCGCGCGCCTAGGGATGGGCCGCACGTTCCAACGGACGAACTTGTTCCCGTCGTTGAGTGTCTGTGAGAACATCCGTCTCGGGGTTCTCGCCCAGACCGAACACGCGCCGAAGTTCATCACACCCGTCGAGCGCTTCCCCGAGATCGAGGCCCGTGTCGACGAGCTCCTCGAACGCTTCAGCCTGGGGGAGCGTGCCAATACAGAGGTCCACGAGCTGTCCTACGGAGAACAGAGGCAACTCGAGATAGCGGTGGCCGTCGTGGGTGACCCCGCGCTGCTCCTCCTCGACGAGCCGACCGCAGGCATGTCACCGGCCGAGACGTCGTCTATCACGGGCATCATCGAGAGCCTCCCACGAGAGGTCACCCTGCTCGTCATCGAACACGACATGGATGTCGTGTTCACCCTGGCCGACCGGATCACCGTTCTGCACCACGGAGAGGTCATCGCCGATGGCGCCCCTCCCGAAGTGAGGGACGATCCGAAGGTCATCGAGGTGTACTTCGGAGGTGGCGTCTGATGATGCGTGTGCAGGATGTTCATGCCTACTACGGGGACAGCCACATCCTCCAGGGCGTGAATCTCGAGGTGGGTGAGGGTGAGGTCGTCGCCCTCCTCGGTCGCAACGGCATGGGGAAGACGACCACGATCTCGGCCATCATGGGTCTCGTCCCTCCGCGAAGCGGGTCGATTCGCTTCGGTGACGAGGAACTCGTCGGTCGCCCCCCGTTCGAGATAGCGAACCTCGGAATCGGCCTCGTGCCCCAGGGGCGGAGGCTCTTCCCCGAACTCACCGTCCGCGAGAACCTGACCCTTGCTGAACGGCCGGGCAGAGATGGGGGAAGATGGACGCTGGAACGGATCCACGACCTGTTTCCCATACTCGATCGCCGAGGTGAGGTGTATGCCGGGCGCCTCAGCGGAGGTGAGCAGCAGATGGCCGCCATCGCACGCGCCCTCCTCACGAACCCGCGCCTCATCCTGCTCGATGAACCATCCGAGGGGCTTGCGCCGCTCATCGTCGAAGAGATCGGACGCGTGATCGCCGAGTTGGGGACCGAGGGGTTGTCGATACTCCTCGTCGAACAGCACCTCCCGATGGCGACCGGCATTGCAGATCGGGTGTACATCATGTCGAAGGGCACCATGGTGTATGAGGGGACACCGACCGAGCTGCTTGCAGATGACGAGGCGAGAGCCAAACACCTCGGCGTTTGACGGCTGTGCACCCGGCACGATCTCGCCACCTGGGGGCTCATCTCCCTGGTACGATCGCCCGATGAACGTCGACTTTCGCACCCATCCTGATCGGTACAGACACTGGCATCTCACCGTCACCGGGGAGGTCGCTCGACTCGGTATGGACGTCGACGAAGCCGGTGGCCTCGGTCCCTGGGAGCTGAAGATGAACTCCTACGATCTCGGAGTCGACATCGAGCTCTACGACGCCGTTCAGCGCCTCCGGTTCGAACATCCGGAGGTGAAAGTCGTCGTGATCGAGTCCCTCAAGGAACGGATCTTCTGCGCCGGCGCCAACATCAAGATGCTCGGCTGCTCGACCCACCCGGAGAAGGTCAACTTCTGCAAGTTCACCAATGAAACACGCAACGGGATAGAGGACGCGAGCGACAACTCCCAACAGCGCTACCTCGCAGCGATCAACGGAAGCGCAGCCGGTGGCGGGTACGAACTGGCGCTTGCGGCAGATCACATCATTCTCGTCGACGACGGTACGGCGTCGGTCGCCCTCCCCGAGGTGCCGCTCCTTGCCGTACTGCCGGGAACCGGTGGTCTCACTCGCCTGCTCGACAAGCGATTCGTTCGACGTGACCTCGCCGACGTGTTCTCCACCGTCGAGGAGGGTATCAAGGGTCGCAAGGCCGTCGAATGGCGGCTCGTGGACGAGACGATCCCCACGTCCCGGTTCGCTGCCGGTGTCGATGAGCGGCTTGCAGAGATGGCGATGACGAGCGATCGGCCCTCAGAGGGCCCGGGGATCGAACTCACCCCACTGAAGCGAGAGATCACCGACACGACGATCAGGTACCCCTCGCTCGAGATCGAACTCGACCGCGACCTGGCCACGGCGACGATCGTCATCCACGGCCCCACCTAAGACCCGCCCTCGACTGCGGCCGATGCCGTTGCCCTCGGTGTCGAGTTCTGGCCACTCGAGGTGACCCGATCTCTCGACGACGCGATCTTGCACCTTCGAACCAATGAGCGAGAGATCGGCACCTGGCTGCTCAAGACACAGGGTGACGTGGATGTGACGGCCGATCACGACGCGTTCCTCCTCAGCCATGTCGATCACTGGGCCGTGCGCGAGATCGTCCTGTACATCAAGCGAACGCTACGCCGCCTCGATCAGACATCCCGAACCACGTTCACGCTGATCGAGCCTGGGAGTTGTTTCGTCGGTTGGCTCGCAGAGATCGCTCTCGCAGCAGACCGAAGCTACATGTTGGAAGGGACGTTCGAGGGGTCCGAGCATACCGAACCGATCTTCCAGCTCACCGGCATGAACGCCGGGCCTCTGACGATGGACAACCACCTCACACGGCTGACGACGCGCTTTTGGGGCAGAGATGATGCCGTAGCTCGCGTCGAGTCGCTCGTCGGTGAACCCCTCGACGCGGTCGAGGCATCCGACGCTGAGCTCGTCACGTTCGCGTACGACGACATCGACTGGGACGACGAACTCCGGCTCGCCATCGAGGAGCGGGCGTCGTTCTCCCCCGATGCCCTCACCGGGATGGAGGCGAACCTTCGCTTCCCCGGGCCTGAGACCATGGAGACGAAGATCTTCGGCAGGCTCACTGCCTGGCAGAACTGGATATTCACCCGACCGAACGCATCGGGGTCCGACGGTGCCCTGCAGCGGTACGGCACCGGGCGTCGCCCCGACTTCGACCGTAAACGAACCTGAGGAGGGACACGCCGATGACCATCGACTCTGTGGACTACTCGACACTGATGCCGAACAACGTCGGTCTCGCCGACGACCAGAAACTACTGCGGGCCCTCGAGAGGTGGTACCCCAAGTACCTCGAATGGTGGGTCGACATGGGGCCGAGTGGGTTCATCCACGAGACCCCGTTCCAGGAGGCAGATGTCTGGCTGAGAACCGCAGTGAGTGTTGAACAAGATGGATGGGCGAAGTTCGACTTCGTCAAGATGCCGGAGTACCGCTGGGGGATCCTCCTCGCACCCCAAGAGGAGGGGCGCACCATCCCGTTCGGCGAGCACAAGGGCGAGCCTGCGTGGCAGGAGGTTCCAGGAGCGTACCGGGCCATGTTGAGGCGCCTCATCGTCATCCAGGGAGATACCGAGCCGGCATCCGTCGAACAGCAACGGTTCCTCGGGCGTACCGCACCGTCGTTCTACGACATGCGCAACCTCTTCCAGGTCAACGTCGAGGAAGGCAGGCATCTATGGGCGATGGTCTACCTGCTCCAGCGCTACTTCGGCAAAGACGGCCGTGAAGAGGCGGAGGAACTGCTGCGGCGCCGCTCGGGGGACGAGGACCGTCCCCGCATGCTCGGCGCCTTCAACGAGGAGACACCCGACTGGCTCTCCTTCTTCCTTTTCACCTACTTCACAGACCGAGACGGCAAGATGCAACTCGAGGCGCTGGCACAGTCAGGTTTCGACCCGCTGTCGCGAACGTGTCGCTTCATGCTCGCAGAGGAAGCGCACCACATGTTCGTTGGGGCCACGGGCGTCGGGCGGATCGTCAAGGCAACCGCAGAAGCGATGCGTGACGCCGGCATCGATGATCCCTACGACACGGAACGGATTCGTTCACTCGGCGTCATCGACCTTCCACTCATCCAGAGGAAGCTGAACCTTCACTTCTCCCTCACCCTCGATCTCTTCGGAGCGGAGGAGTCGACGAACGCTGCGAACGCCTTCAACTCGGGGCTCAAGGGCCGATACCACGAGACGGTGATCGACGACGATCACCAACTGCTCGACTCGACGTATCCGGTCACCAAGTACGTCGATGGTGAGTTCCGCCACGTCGACGTACCTGCCCTCAACGCCCTCAACGCGCGCCTCAGGGACGACTACGTTGATGACTGTGCTGGTGGCGTGAAACGGTGGAACCGCTACATCACCGAGACCGGCGTCGAGTTCGAGCTCACGCTTCCTCACGTTGCTTTCCACCGTCAGATCGGTGAGTTCAACGGTCTCGCCGTGACACCTGAAGGTGGTGTGATAGACGAGGCAACGTGGGAGTCTCGACGTGGAGACTATCTACCGACGGAGGGTGACAGAGTGTTCATCGAGGAGCTGATGCAGCAAGTGACGACTCCGGGCGAGTTCGCATCATGGATCGCACCACCTCAGAAGGGTATAGGCGGTCAGCCGGTCGAGTTCGAGTACGTGCAGATCCCGAACACGTGATGGGTCGCGGCACGCCGTTCGATCGCCGGGCGGACAGAGCGGTGCGCTACGATGGCTCGGTCCAGGGCAGGAGAGACGATGGAACCGGTGGAGTTGAACGTCAACGGCACGATCCGCCGTCTGTTCGTCGACCCCCACCGAACGCTGCTCGAGACGTTGAGGGAGGGCCTCTCCTTCACCGGGACGAAGCACGGGTGTGAACTCGGGGAGTGTGGTGCATGCACGGTCCTTGTCGATGGTGCGCCGATCCTGTCCTGTTTGACACTGACGCTCGACGTGCAGGGTGCCGAGATCGTCACCATCGAGGGTGTCGGATCGATCGGTGACCCGGACCCCCTTCAACGTTCCTTCTCCGATCACGGTGCAGCACAATGCGGATACTGCACCCCCGCCATGATCCTCACGGCAACGGCGCTTCTCGAGCAGGTTCCGTCCCCCGATGACGACGTGATCAAGGAAGCGATCGCAGGGAACATGTGCCGTTGCACCGGGTATCTCGCGATCGTGAGAGCCATTGCCCAGGCTGGGGAGGCTCGCGAGTGACCATCGATCCGCATCACGGGATCGTCGGACGATCCGCACCGCGCGTCGATGCTCTCGCCCATGGCACTGGCACGACCCGCTACGTAGACGACGTCTCGTACCCCGGGATGCTGCACGGCAAGATCCTCCGCTCCACCCAGGCGTACGCGAGGATCACCTCCATCGACACTTCCGCTGCTGCGGCGTTGTCCGGAGTCCACGCGGTCCTCACCGGTGCCGACCTTCCGGTAGCGTTCGGACTCCTCCCCGTCAGCCAGGATGAGCACGCGCTCGCCGTCGACAAGGTCCGCCACGTTGGTGACCCGGTCGCCGCCGTTGCTGCAGATGATCCGGACACCGCGCAGCGTGCCATCGAACTCATAGAAGTCCAGTACGAGCCGATCACATCCGTGACATCAGTGAACGAAGCCGTAGAGGTCGCAGACGACCCCATCCACAAAGATGGGCCTCGCGACAACCGGGACCGCGAGATGTCACTCGAGTTCGGCGACGTCGACGCAGGGTTCGAGATCGCCGATCACGTTCGCGAGGACGTCTTCTTCTACCAGGGGAACAACCATGCCGCGCTCGAGACGCACGGCGCAGTTGCCGTCGTCGAGGAGGATGGTCGTCTTCACGTGTTCTCCGCCACACAGGTGCCTCACTACCTCCACCGGATTCTCGCCAAGGTTCTCGAACTCCCGGAGGGCCGCATCCGGGTGACGGCGAACCCAACCGGGGGCGGGTTCGGGGCCAAGACCGATGTCTTTTCGCACGAACTCGTCACAGCGCACCTAGCGCTGATCACCGGTCGACCGGTCAAGATCATCCTCACCAGGGAGGAGGTCTTCTACGCACACCGGGGTAGACATCCGGTCCTCATGTGGGTCAAGACCGGTTTCATGAGCGACGGCGAGATCACTGCCATGTCCTTCAAGACGTTCCTCGATGGTGGTGCCTACGGCAGCTACGGAGCGGCATCGCTGCTGTATACGGGACAGCTCCAGACCACCACGTACCGTATCCCTGCGTACCGTTTCCAGGGGGCTCGGTTCTTCACCAACAAACCGGCGTGTGGGCCGAAACGTGGCCACGGAACACCCCAGGGGAGGTTCGGCCTCGAGGTGCATCTCGACAAGGCTGCAGAAGATCTAGGTCTCGATCCGGTGACGATCAGGAAGCGGAACCTCGTCGAACCTTTCACGACGACGGTCAATCACCTCAGGATCACCAGCTGTGGGCTCGACGAGTGCATCGATCGTGTCACCGACGCCTCCGGGTTCACGAGCAGGCATCGGGGCTTGCCG
>JAJRYI010000366.1 GCA_024275815.1 Actinomycetes bacterium
CCGGGCCAGGAGTATCAGAACTGGTTACGGTCCCTCATCCCCAACGTCGAGTTCGAGATCTGGCCGGGTCTCGGGCACTACCCACATCTCGTGGATCCGGACCGTTTCGTCGAACGCATCGAGCGTTTCTGGGGCGTCTGACTGGGTCTGCGACGTTGCGGGGAACGCCGGTAGGGTTTCCCGGCATGCAGGCGTGGAACCGGAGAATCCGACGATGAGAACTGATGGTGAGGGGTGACCTCCAACGATCGCGACGATCCCACGAGACTTCCTCAGTTACTCGTCAGGCGCCGGGCGGCTTCGTCTGTTGCCGTCGTCCTGTGGCTGTTCGCCGGACTCATCTCACTGATGCTCGCGGTCCCGACGACCGCCGAGTGGATCCAGGAGATCGACGACGCAGTCTTGCGGGTTGCTGTCGCGAACGAGACGGCCGTCCTCGTCCTGTTTGGCAGAGTGCTTGCCTTCGTCGGCAGCGTCTATGTGATGGCACCGCTCATGATCGTCGTTGCGGTGTTCCTCGCGACGACGAGACGGTGGAATGCGCTGTGGGCGTGGGCCCTCACGATCGGGATCTCCCAGCTTCTGATCGGTTCGATCAAGACGCTGTACGCCAGGGCGCGACCTCCGCTACCGCTGGTCGAGACGACGGGGTATGCCTTACCATCGGGACATGCCCTCACGGGAGCCGCTGTCGCCATCGGACTCGTGATCGTTCTGTCGGCGTCGAACTCGAGGCGCAGGTACCTGTGGTGGGCCATGGCCGTCGCCTACGCGTTCGTGATGGCCTGGAGCCGGGTGTACGTGCGTGCACACTGGTTCTCCGACGTATCTGCCGGCCTTGCTTTCGGTGCCGCTGCCGCCGTCAGTGCCGTGCTCTTCCTCGACTACCTGTGGGAGCGCCGGGGAGGATAGGAGATAGGGACGCCCGGCACACTGTTGTCCGTTTTCTTCGCTTCGGCACACGTGTGCCGTCGTTAGTATCACGAACCGACGCCGAGCATTGTGGGGAGAACAAGCATGGCACGTGTCACGCGAAAGGTCTTCCAGAAGGCCGGTACCGGGGCAGTGAAGCTCGCGGTGGCAACCGCGAACCGGTTCAACCCGGTGACCTCAGACCCATCTGCGCCGCTCAAGACGGTCGCCGTCTTCGACGCGTTCGGACCATCTCTCATGCCGAGGGCGTCGATGCATCAAGGCGTCGCCGCCGGTGCAGCGATCCTCACGGCGCAGATGGTCGGCCAGGGTGTCGATGCCGTAGTTCGCCGATTCGTACCGGCAGCGTCCCCCTACACGGTACGAGTTGGAGCGAGAGCAGCGATGGCCATGGCCGGGTTCGCTCTCTCGAGGATCTCCCAGACCGATGACGAGCGGACGGCGGTGGCTTCAGTTCGGACGGTCGGTCGCCTCGTGATGGCAGGCAGCGTGGGTGGCATGGTCTATGAGTCAGGCACCGAACTCAAGACGCGATTCCCTGCAACTGGTCCGCTGCGCCCGATCGTGATCGGCCTCGGTGCCTTCGGCGGAGCGATGCTCTACTCCGACAAGTTGCTCGGCCAGCGTCAGGAGCTCATCAAGCGGTGGTCCGATGAGGACAAGCCCGCGTCGTTACCGGCCTCGATCGGGATCGCTCTCGGTGTCGCGACCTTAGGAAGAGTCGTTGGGCGTAGCTTCATGTCTTCGAGACATGCTACGGAGAGCTTCTTCGGAGATGACCCGCTACGGCACCTGATCGGTCGGGCGGTCAACGCTGCGGTGTGGGGTGGAGGCGTCGCCGTGCTGTACTCAGCAGGTGTCGGCTACATCGCGAGAGCGAACGAGAAGATCGAGCAGGCGTACTCCAAGGTGCCGGAGAACGAGTTCGTATCTGGTGGCCCCACAAGCAGATCCCCGTTCGACGAGCTTGGGCTGCAAGGTCGACGCTACGTCACCGACGTCGTAACACCCGACCTGATCGAAGAGACGCTCGGTGAGCCTGCCGTCGCTCACCCGATCCGGGCGTACATCGGCTACAACAGCGAGCCGCTCTACTCGACCGGGCGTGCCGAGATGGCACTCGAGGAACTCGATCGTCTCGGAGCGTTCGACCGCAAGTACCTGCTGCTGTTCTCCCCAACCGGAACCGGCTGGGTAGACCAGACGATGATCGAGAGTGCCGAGATCCTCTCGCGTGGGGATATCGCGACGTGCTGCATCCAGTACGGGAGGTCCCCGAGCTTCCTTGCCGTGCAGAAGGTCGCGCTCGGACGCCAACAGTTCAGACAGCTCCTGTGGGGAGTCACCCAGCGTCTTGCGGAGCGCAGCCCCGATGAACGACCGAAGGTACTCGTGTTCGGCGAGAGCCTCGGCGCATGGTCCAGTTCTGACGTCGTGATGCATCGAGGCATCGAAGGGTTCGACCACTACGGCATCGATCGAGCGCTGTGGTTCGGCTTGCCCGGTCTCGCGAAGTGGTCGAAGAACGGGATGCGGGACGGTTCGAGTACTCTCGTGCCCGAAGGCACCGTTGGGACCTTCGACAACTTCGACGAGTTCGTCGCTCTCTCCGAGGAGGAGAAGGAGCGCCTGCGGGCGGTCATCCTCGACCACGACAACGACCCGATCGCACAGGTGTCGCTACGCCTTGCTGTCAAGGAACCGCCGTGGTTGCGGACACAGGACCGCGGGAGAAACGTACCAACCGAGATGCAGTGGACACCGATGCTGACCTTCATCCAGGTTGCCGTCGACGCCATGAACGCGATGAAGGTGATCCCCGGCGAGTTCAAATCGTTCGGCCACGACTACCGGGGGGACACTGCTCACTTCGTGCACGCGGCGTATCGCTTCTCTCCTGTGACCGATGCCCAGATGGAGCGGGTCATCGAGACGCTTCTGCAGCTCGAGCTCGAGCGTGGTGAGCGAATCAAGCAGAAAGCTGCTCTCGAGGTACCCGACGGCGAAGCTGGGGCGAAGCGCACGAAAGGCCCGAAGTACCTGCGAGATCGCAGGCTCGGCGACAAGCCGACGGAGCCGATCGAGGCGACTACCGGTCACGCCGAGGGCGACTACCAGTAGAGGACACTCCGGCATCGTTCGGGCTGCCTAGCGTGGTTCCCAAGCGATAATGCTCCCGTGAACCCCTCGCCAATCGATACCTCCGTCGCACGGCTTGCGGACGTCGCTGGTGTCATGGTCGATTGGACAGATGTCTGGGGACGGACCCAGCGTGTTGGCCGGGACGAACTCCTCGCGGTAATCGCTGCTTTGACGGGCATGGACCTCGATACCGAGTCCGATGTCGCCGGGGCCCAAAGGGAGTTGAGCGAGAGACGACCCGACGTTGAGCCCGTCGTCGTGGCATGGGATGGCGTCTTGCCCCCTGTGCACGTACGAAGGAAGGTCGTCGACGCAACGCTGGTGCTCGAGGACGGAGGTGAGGTGCCCGCATTTGTGCGTGGGGGCGTCATCCGCGTCGAGCAACGTCTTCCCATCGGATACCACCGCCTCGTGCTCGACGGAGGCCGTGCAGCTTCCCACGTGTTCGCGGCACCGTTGCGTGCGCATCCAGTTCCAGCGCCCGCACTCGGCCTTGTCGCTCCGGTCTACTCACTGCGGTCCGACGATGTCGACACCGGTGTGGGGACGATCGGGGAGCTGCGATCCGTTGGAGACCTGTGTGCGGAGTGCGGTGTCGACATCGTGGGCACACTGCCGCTACTTGCCTCGTTCCCCGATGTTGCTTCGCCGTACTCCCCCGCATCGCGACGAGCATGGAACGAGGTGTTCGCCGACCTCACTGCTCTCGAGGGTTGGAGCGAACCGCCACCGGTCCCCGGTTCGGCGATGCGGGGATCGACCGTGGACTACGAAGCGGTCGGCGCGATGGTTCGGAGCCATCTCGCACGATACGCTGCTCATGTTTCCGGGGTGCCGCGCCTGCGGGACCAGGTCGATGACTTTCTTCGCACTGAACCCGAGATCCGGCGCTACGCGTCGTTTCGCGCGTTGAGTGACGTCCACGGTCGCAACTGGAGGACATGGCCCGCGTCGACACTTCCGGACACCGAACGGGTTGCGTACCACGAGATCGTCCAGTGGGTTATGCGTACGCAACTGATGCAGCTCTCCAACACCTTCCGCGGTAACGATCAGCATCTCTACCTCGATCTCCCGATCGGCTGCCACTCCGACGGATACGACGTCTGGGATGCACCGGAACTCTTCGCACCGGCCAGCCTCGGTGCACCCCCAGACACCTTGTTCGTCGGCGGGCAGGACTGGGGTCTTCCGGCTCCGATCCCCATACAGGCCCGTGCAAGCGGATACGCAGACTTCCGCAAGGCCGTTCGCCACCAGTTCAGTGTCGCCGGGCTTCTCCGGATCGACCACGTCATGGCGCTGCACAGGGTGTGGTGGGTGCCACACGGGACGTCGGCTCACGAGGGCGCGTACGTGCTCCAAGCAGCGGACGAGATGTTCGCCATCGTCTGCATCGAGAGCTCACTCGCGTTGTCGGGCGTTGTCGGTGAGAACCTTGGAACGGTTCCGGACGAGATCCGCGACCGGATGTCGAAGCATCACGTTGCAGGTATCGTCATGGCATCCCCCGACATCGTTTCTCCTCCCCCAACCGATCTCGTTGCGCTCTCGAGTCACGACACACCGACCTTCGTGTCGTGGTGGGACGGTGAGGACATCGACGATCTCGTCGACCTCGGCGTGTTGGACGAGGCTCACGCCGGCACAGAGCGGGCAACGAGGGCGGAAGCCATCGATCGGCTACGACGATACTTCGGAACCGAGAGTGCGTTCGAGACCATGGAGGCGCTCCACAGGTGGATGGCGGAATCCCGGGCTGCGATCACACTGATCAACCTGGACGATCTCCTCGGTGAGCACCGGAGGCAGAACGTGCCGGGCACCTCCGACGAACGGCCGAACTGGCGGCTGCGCCACGACAGGACGGTAGAGCAGCTCGAACGAGATGCGACGCTGATACACACATTGAGTGAGCTGAGCAGCTACCGCCCACGGTGACCTTGGTCGGTTCGTACTCCGCATCTCCCTGCTGCGACGATATGATTCTTGTTCCCACCAAGGACCCGGACAATCGACAAGACCACGCGTTCTCATCTCGAAACGGCGCTCCTGCGCTCCGCAAGGAACTACTCGTGGACGTGGGATCGCGAGACCCAGGAACTGTTCTCGCAGCTGCCAGAGTCAACGGCACATCAGCATCCGTATCAACGGATCATGGCGCTGACCGATCACGACTACGACGGTCTCCTTCAGAACGCAGGCTTCATCGCCGCTGTGGGCGCAGCGGCGGCAAGGATCCCCGAGCCTTCCTCGACACCGGACGCGCAGATAGCGTACTTCTCTCCCGAGTTCGGGATCTCCGAGACGCTTCCCCAGTACTCCGGTGGCCTCGGGGTGCTCGCGGGCGACCATCTGAAGGCGGCAAGCGATCTGGAGTTGCCCCTCGTGGCCGTTGGGCTGTTCTACCGCGACGGCTTCTTCCATCAGGCAATCAGCGGTGAGCGCCAA
>JAJRYI010000367.1 GCA_024275815.1 Actinomycetes bacterium
CTGCGGTTCGTCCACCTTGCGGGGACAGAACGATCCAGCGCGAAGGTCTTTGCAGAGATGAGTCGATTCATCTGCGAATCGTTGAACACCCACCGGGTGACCGTGTGCGTCGCTGAGGAGGGGGTGTTCGTTCCGCTCGTCTCAGAGCGGTGCTCCGATCCTGCAACAGGTCAGCCGACGATCCTGCCCCACAGCACCAGCCCGTTGAACGACTCCGAACTGGCAGAGATGATCGAAGCCGACCACGACCCTGTGCTCATCGACGATCCAACGACGGTCTTCCCCACCACCATCGTCGACGAACACGGAATCGGCCCGTTCATTGCAATGGGTCTGCGAGTCGACGCCGAACTCCTCGGAGCTCTGGTGGTCGAGGCCGACACCGCTGACCTCGAGAAGGTGAGGACAGAGGTTCGTGAAGTATCGGGACTCGTTGCACTCGCTCTCGCGAACGCCACGGCGTTCGAGCGCGAACGGCGACGCACCGATGAGCGAGAGGCCCTACTCGAGGTCGCGACGGTCCTGACGAAGTCGACTGAGGTCAACGCCGTCCTCGCGTCCGTCGCGCGGAACTCGGCTGCAGTCACCGGCTTCGAGCGGTGCTCCATCCTTCTCCTCGCATCGAGCGGAACCCTCGAACCGGTCATGAGCCAGTTCGCAGACGGCCACACCGATGCCGAACTGTGGGACCGATTCCGATCCCTTCGCATCGACTTCCCCGCTGCCCGCGACGTCATCGACTCGGGATCACCGACCACCTACACCGCAGATGAAGTCACACCCGACCTGATCCCGCCGGAGTGGCTCACGCCGTTCGCCGTCAACTCCGTACTCGTCGTACCGCTCATGGTCGGAGGGAGCTCGGTTGGGGCGATGCTCCTCGATGGTCGAGATCGTGCCACGATCACCCCCCAGCAAGTCCGGATCGCCCAGGCGGTCGCTGCCCATGGAGCAGCCGCGATCGGTATCAGCAGACTCCTCGAACGCGAGAGCACGAGCCGCCATGAGGCAGAGACGGCGTTGCGCTCACTGCGGGCCCGCGAGGCCCAACAGGCAGCAGTGGCAGCGCTGAGCCAGTCTGCAGTCATGGCCATCGACCTCGATGCGCTCATGGATGAGGCGGTCACCACACTCGCAACGACGCTCGACGTCGAGTACAGCAAGATCCTCGAACTCCAACCCGGAGACGATGAGTTCCTCTTGAAGGCCGGTGTTGGATGGGATGAAGGCCTTGTGGGTACCGCAACGATCGACTGCGGCACCAACTCCCAGGCCGCGTACACGATGAGGTGTGCGGACCCGGTGATCGTTGAAGACCTTCGGACCGATGAGCGCTTCAACGGCCCCAACCTCCTCACGAGCCACTCGATCGTGAGTGGCATTAGCGTGGTGATCGAAGGACAGGACCGGCCATACGGGATCCTCGGCGTCCACACAGGCCAACACCGGATCTTCTGCATCGAGGACATCACCTTTCTCCAGTCTGTAGCCAACGTGGTGGCGAGTGCCATCGAACGTCGACGTGGAGAGCTGGCCATCTACGAAGGCGAGCAGCGCCTCCAGGCGATTCTCGACAACGCAAGCGACGCGATCATCTCGACCGATGGATCCAACATCATCGTCTTCAACCGCCAGGCGAGTCACGTCTTTGGCTACTCACCGGAAGAGATCATCGGACGACCGGTCGAAGAACTCATCTCCGAGGAGTTCCTCACACGACACCCCTATGGAGTGAAGGCCTTCACATCGGGCGAACTCGCCAAACGAGTGGACAACGGCCGGATCGAACTGATGGGACAGAGGAAGAACGGTGAGACGTTCCCTGCAGAGATCACGATCTCCCAGGTCGAGGTCGGGGGTGAGAGCGTCTACACCTCGATCGTGCGCGATGTGACCCAGCGGATCGAGACACAGAGGAAGATCAGGGAGAGTGAGGAACGGTTCCGGCACCTGTTCGAACGATCCCCGATCGCGATGTGGGAGGAGGATTTCTCCGAAGTTGGAGACTGGATCGAAGCCACACGACGAGAAGGCGTCGAAGACCTTCGCGATCATCTCAGGCGACACCCAGAGATCCTCGACAGGGTCATCTCGCTCATCCGTGTCCGCAACGTCAACTCGGCTGCGGTCAACCTCATCGAAGCCGACAGCGCCGAGGAGTTGCTCTCCGGGTTCCGTGACGACATACGC
>JAJRYI010000368.1 GCA_024275815.1 Actinomycetes bacterium
GACGCGAACGCCCTCATGGACCGCGAGGAGAGCAGATCGTTGCTGTTCGGTGAACGGCGCATCTTCATCGACACGATCGCTCCATCACCCATCATGTTGATCTTCGGCGCAGGCCACATAGCGCAGCCGTTGTCGCTGTTCGCCCGCGAGCTCGGTTTCCGGGTCGTAGTCGCCGACGCCCGTGCTGCATGGGCGACACCGGAGCGGTTCCCCGATGCCGATGAGTTGATCGTTGCGTGGCCCGAAGCGGTCTTCGACCACATCGAACCGGACCGCCGGACGTACGTCGTGCTCCTGAACCACGACAGCCGCTTCGAGATACCCGTGTTCCGTGCCGTGCACCGCAAGCCCATCAGATATCTCGGCGCAATGGGCTCTCGACGTACGCATCGGATGCGGGTAGAGCGACTCATGGACGAGGGATGGACCAAGGACGAGGTCGAGGCGATCCACGGACCGATCGGTCTCGACCTCAAGGGGAAGACTCCGGCCGAGACGGCGGTGGCCATCCTCGCAGAGATCATCCAGGTTCGGTACGGAGCAGGAAGCGCGACATCGCTGCGTGGGACGGATACCCCGATCCACGTGGTGCAGGAGTCACCATGAACATCACCGAGCAGTTCACCGTCACACAACCGATCGCGGAGGTGTGGATCCTCTTCCACGACGTTCCTGAGCTTGCACGTTGCCTCCCCGGTGCCGAACTCACGAGCGACAACGGCGATGGGACGTACGACGGGCGGGTGTCGGTCAAGCTCGGTCCGATCTCAGCGTCCTTCGAAGGCACAGCGACGGTCTCGTTCGATGACCCGACCCACACCGTGAACATCAAGGGTAGAGGTGTCGATCGCTCCGGTGGAAGCCAGGGCCAGGTCGCCGTCGCCGTTGCCCTGGTGGAGACAGAATCTGGTGTGACAGACGTGACGATCGACGCCAAGGTCACCCTTGCGGGCCCGATCGCCCAGTTCGGACGCACCGGATTGGTGAACGAGGTCTCCCGGCGGTTGATCGATGATTTCTCGACGTGTCTCCACGCGAAACTCGACGCCACGACGGCTGAGGACGCAGCGGAGATCACGGCGTCGGAGGTGCACGGTTTGACGCTGTTCCTCTCGAGCACCTGGTCGGCTCTCGTTGGATGGATCCGATCGCGTTTTTCCCGTTCCGGGGAGTAGTTCGTAGTTCTCTGCGCATCGATCGTTCGCGTCCTCTAGGGTGAAACAGATGCCGGTGTAACGCGCCGTGCCCCATGTCTCTGAGTCGACGGGAGGGTCGTACCTTGGAAGTCAGCATCTCAGTCAACGGAACGAATCACAGCAGCGACGTGGAGCCACGAACGCTCCTGGTCCACTATCTGCGAGAGGACCTCGGCCTCACGGGTACCCACGTCGGTTGTGAAACCGGGTACTGCGGGGCGTGTACGGTCATCGTCGATGGCCGTGCCGTCAAGTCCTGCACCATGTTCGCAGTCCAGGCCGACGGTGCCGAGGTGAGAACGGTCGAGGGCGCAGCCAACGACGCGGGTCTGCACCCGGTACAGGAGGGATTCTGGGAGTGCCACGGACTCCAGTGCGGGTACTGCACACCCGGCATGATCATGAGCTCTATCGCCCTCCTCGAGGAGAACGACAACCCGAGTGAGGATGAGATACGCCACGGCATCGAAGGCAACTTGTGTCGGTGTACCGGATACCACAACATCGTGCGATCGGTCCAGTACGCAAGTGCCAAGCTCCGCGGTGAAGAGCCGCAGGGCGCATCAGCGGAGGTGACGACGTGAGTACCACGAGCGTGATGGGCGGCATCGTCCGCCGGAAGGAAGACCCCTCGCTGATCCAGGGCAAAGGCCGCTACGTCGATGACATCAAGAGGCCCGGCGAGCTGGCCGTTGCGTTCGTACGCAGCCCGTTCGCTGCAGCCACGGTCAACAGCATCGATGCGTCGGGTGCACTCGCACTCGACGGCGTGCACGCCGTGTACACCATCGACGATGTCCGCCACCTCGGTGTCACACCCGCACAGGTCGCGGTCGGTACGTTGCGTCCCCTGCTTGCAGACGGTGCCGTCAAGCACGTCGGTGAAGCCGTTGCGATGGTGGTCGCCGACGACCGCTACATCGCCCAGGACGCTGCAGATCTCGTCTTCGTCGACTACGAGCCGCTCGACGCCGTCGTCGATCTCAAAGAGGCGATGGCAGACAGCATCCAGGTCCACGAGGGCACCCCGAACTTGCTGCTCACCTGGGCGGGCAACGCATGGTGGGAGGGCGTCGTCGAGCTTCCAGACCCAGCGCCTGGGATCCAGGAAGCAAAGGAGCGGGACGACGCTGTCGTCGTGAGCCTCGAGATGGTGAACCAGCGACTCATCCCCACGGCGATCGAGCCACGGGCGGTTCTTGCAGACTGGAACGATGGCTACGGATCGGTCGAGCTGTGGACGACGTCTCAGATCCCGCACGCCGTTGCCGGAGCGATCGGAGCTACGTTCGGGATCCCCTCGAACAAGGTTCGTGTCGTCGCCCCCGAGGTCGGCGGAGGTTTCGGTCTCAAGCTGAACCTGTACCCCGACGAGTTCCTTTGTTGCTTTGCATCCAAGGAACTCGGAAGGCCCGTACGGTGGACAGAGACGCGTCGTGAGGCTGCTGTTTCATCGATCCAGGGCCGCGGGTGGATCGGGACGGCGACCATCACCGGGACGAGGGACGGCAAGATCCTCGGTTATGAGCTCGATGCGATCTGTGACATGGGTGCCTACTCACAGAACTTCACCGTTGCGATCCCACTGCTCGGCCTGTTCGTTGCACCAGGGCAGTACGACATTCCGACGTCCTACGCCCTGCACTGTGTCGTGACGAACACACCGACGACGGATGCGTACCGCGGTGCCGGCCGTCCGGAAGCCGCGTTCTACCTCGAGCGGATCATCGATGTGTTCGCCAGGGAGATCGGCATGGACCCAGCCGACGTGAGGAAGGCCAACTACTGGAAGAAGGAGCAGTTCCCGGTGACGACCGCCGTTGGAATGACGATGGACTCCGGTGACTATGAGACCAACCTCGACGCGTTGCTTGCGAGAGTTGGATATGAGGAGCTCAAGGCGAAACGCGACGCAGCACGGGCCGAGGGCAGGCTGCTCGGCATCGGCCTGAGTACGTACGTAGAGGTCTGCGGGTTCGGCCCGTCGGCACTCACCGGCCTCGGCTTCTCGTGGGCCGGGTACGGGCTGCCGACGGCCTTCAACGGCTCCGGTGTCGTGAGGGTGCAACCCGACGGGACGTGTACGGTCACCATCGGTACCGGCCCGAGTGGCCAGGGCCATCAGACGACGTGGGCACAGATCGTCTCGGACGGCCTCGGCATCCCGATGGACGACATCGAGGTCCAGCACGGCGACTCGAACGACTCACCCATGGGTGTCGGCACGTTCGGATCGCGCTCCATCGCCGTCGATGGGTCGGCAACGTTCGAGGCGACCAAGCGGGTCAAGGAGAAGGCTGCGGTCATTGCAGGCCACCTTCTCGAGGCTGCACCTCAGGACGTCCAGTTCGCAGACGGTGGTGCCCACGTTGCAGGATCACCCGACCGTTCCGTCACCTGGGCACAGATCGCCGAGTCGGCGTACCAGCCTCATACGCTCCCTGAGGGCGTCGAGGGTGGCCTCGAGTCATCGGTGGTGTTCTCACCACCGAACGCAACGTGGCCGTTCGGTTCGCACCTCGCGCTTGTCGAGGTCGACCCCGACACAGGCGACGTCGACATCCTCGAGTACTGGGCGACCGACGACTGCGGCAACGTCATCAACCCGATGATCGTCGACGGTCAGGTCCACGGAGGCATCGCCCAGGGCATCGCACAGGCGTTGTTCGAGGAGGCGATCTACGACGAGACGGGCAACCTGTTGACGTCGTCGCTTGCGGACTACCCGCTGCCTGCGGCCGAGAGCCTCCCGATGTTCTCCCTCGATCGCACGGTCACGCCAACGGATGTGAACCCGCTCGGTGTCAAGGGGATCGGTGAGGCAGGGACGATCGGGTCCGCACAGACGATCGTGAACGCGGTCGTCGACGCGGTGAGCCACCTCGGCGTCAAACACATAGACATGCCACTGCGACCCAAACGTGTGTGGCAGGCGATCCAGGATGCGAGGAACTGACGATGTATCCACCGAACTTCGACTACGTTGCCCCGGCCTCGCTCGACGAGGCACTCTCGGCGCTCGCCGGTGCAGACAACGCCAAGGTGCTCAGTGGAGGCATGAGCCTCATCCCCCTGATGAAGATGCGCTTGGTGCGTCCCACCACAGTCATCGACATCTCCCGGATCCCGGGGCTCGATGCTATCACAGATGAAGGTGACCACATCAGGATCGGGGCGATGGTTCGCCACGCCCAGACCGCTACCGACCCGCTCGTGAACGAGCACGCCACGGCCCTTGCCCAGGCGGCCGCTGCAACGGCAGACGTCCAGGTGAGGAACCAGGGCACGACGTGTGGCTCGATCGCCCACGCCGACCTTGCAGCGGATCAGCCTGCGGCCATCCTGGCGCTCGGCGCCACCATGGTCGCAGCTTCCGTGCGAGGGACGCGGGAGATCCCCGCGGCGGAGTTCTTCGTAGACACGTTGACAACCACACTCGAGAGCGACGAGATCCTCACCGCGGTCAAGGTCCCGAAGGGTGGCAAGTCTGTCTACCGCAAGCTCGGAAGGCGCGGAAGCGATTCTGACTACCCGATCGCTGCTGCAGCAGCGTGGGTCGACGCGTCGTATGGAACGATCTCGGATGCTCGCATAGCGATCACCGGGGTGAGTTCGAAACCGTACCTGGCGACGACGGCGGCTCAGGCAGTCGTCGGAACGGACGGGTCGAGCGAAGCCATCGCTGCCGCTGCCTCACAGGCGACCGACGGCGTGGTCGTACTCGAGGACCTCTACGGCACCGTCGAGTACCGCACGCACCTCGCGAGTGTGTACGTACAGCGGGCCCTGGAGGACGTGCTGCAATAGCCACCGAACCCATGCTCGATGAATCACCGCCGCGTTTCGCGGCGGTGATTCTCGCTGCGGGAGAGGCCGCACGAATGGGCACCCCGAAACAGGTCTTGGCGTACGGGGA
>JAJRYI010000369.1 GCA_024275815.1 Actinomycetes bacterium
GAAGGCAACGGCGATCGCGGTCCCGAGTTCGATGTTCGTGGAGTGCTCGGCCCCAAGTGTGAGGGGGAGGAAGGGGTCGTGGCTGGTCTCGGCGGACCAGAACCCGTCGTACCCGGACGCCTCGGCGTCGGTGACCTGCCCCCGAACCGTGGAGAGATCCGGGCTGAACATGATGGTGTCGATCTTCATGTCGCCCAGTCTCGTCGATGCCCGGCGCGGACGGCAACTCGCGGATCTCTACTCTTGGAACACGCCCATGATCGAGCGTGTCACCGCTGCGGCTCGCTCGGCGTTGGGGAGTGCGGGGTTCCACGACGAGACCGACGCTGCAACGACACGTCCTGTTGCTGCCAGGCTCGCAACGGTACCTCGAACAGCCTCCGCCGACGGTCCACCGGGAGCCGGATAGTTGATCGCAGGCAGGTCGGAAGGATCGACCACGTCTACGTCGACGTGGACGTAGATCGGACCCGGTGGGGGAGTCATCGATGCGACATCATCGACGGACATCACGTTCAGGCCCGACGCGGCGACTGCGGTCTCCTCGTTTCGGTCCAGGTCACGGGCGTCCACGAGGATGATGCGGTCGTCCGAGAGTGGTCGAAGGCCGGTCGCCTCGACGATAGTCTGCTCACCCCGGCCGCTCAGCATCGCAAGGGGCATACCGCCGAGGAAGTTCGACGACGTCGTTTCCCACGTGTGGAAGTCCCCATGGGCGTCGAACCAGTAGAGAGTCGGCTCGATGCCCGTTCGTTGAAGCCCTGCAAGGACGCCGATGACCGAGAGGCAGTCACCTGCGTAGACGAGTGAACGATCACCGCCCGCAACCACGCCGGCAAGCTCGTCGTAGAGCACTGCCATCCGTCGCTGCGCCGGTCCGTTCGGCCCCTCGGCGTGCGATGTGTCGTACTCGAGGGTCTCGTCCCCCAGATCGGGTGTGAGCGTGATGGCAGGTTCGGGGACGGCGAAGCCGCCCATGTATCGACCGATGAAGTAGGGGACGGCAACGACCTGCATGGTGCAACGCTACCGTCCCCCGAATCAGAAGCGGTTCTGTCAGCTGCCGACACCCGTCCGTGCCGACTGGCGTCCATCAGCGTCCGCCTCCGCACGCGTCTCGCGACGTTTCCGGCCGGTTCCCGCGAGCAAGCGGTACAGCACGATGAATACCGACAACCCGATCAGGACGATCAGCGACACCAGATACAGGCGGTTCCCGACATCGGTGCCCGCTGCGCCGGAGTGCATCGCGACCACCCACAACAGTGGGAAGCTGAGGAGGTGGACGGCACGCCAAACCTTTCGAGAGAGACGTGCACGCACGGGTTGCCACGACGTCAGCTGGACGGCGGTAAGGATGTAGAGACCTGCCACCCCCCACGTTACCGCAGCAGGTCGCCACTCCGATGCGAACGGAACGAAGATGCTCGCCAGATCGAACTCGACGTAGGAGTCGGCGAGGAGGCCGACCAGGTGGAGCACGACGAAGACCACGGTGAGCCCTCCGAGCCAGCGATGGAGGTCGAGTAGCCACGCTGCGCGCTTGACGGGTTTGACGAGTTGAGTCGACAGGAGGACGCCCCAAACGAACGCGGCGACCAGAAGGACACCTGCGATGAGTCCCGACGAACGAGCGAGGTACCACCAGACGCTTGCTGCAAAGATCATGCTGCGAACCTTTCGATACCGGGTGTTCGCCATACGAGGTCATCGACGTCGACCAGCAAGCCGTCAACTCCTACAGAGTCGAGGAACGACAGCGCCGATATGGGGTCGCTGCGTATCGCTGCCTTGCAGAGGACCTCTGCCATCCAGGCCTCGCCTGCAACGACCGTCGCTGAGACGATCTTGGACACGATCGGGTCTCCGGTGCGTGGATCGATCAGGTGGTGGACGTGCTCACCGTCATCGATCCAGGTTCTGGAGCGAATCGAAGACGTGCACACGGCTCCACATTCGAGGCGAAGCTCGGTGATGGCCATGTCTCTGACCATCGGATCCTCCACGGTCACGACCCAGTCGGGTGGGGCGGAGCCGGCGATTCGCACGTCCCCGCCGATGCCGACGATGGCAGCAGTGGCCCCGGCTGCAACAGCCTCGCTCGCCACGAAGTCCGCAGCGAGTCCCTTCCCGATCCCGCCGGGATCGAAACCCGTGCCGTCGTGGAGGCGTACACGGAGGTGCTCACGGTCGATCTCGATCCCCGTTGGTCCCGGTGCAGGACCGCGCTGTGGAGCCTGAGAGAGCGCCGTGCGTCCCGGGGCTCCCGTCTTGCTCTCGCCGTACCCGTGGGAGACGAGAGAGGAGAGGATCGTTGGATCGAACGCACCTTTCGTCATCTGCCATGCGGTGAGAGAGTGGTCGAGGAGTGTCAGCGTGTCGGGGGAGATTCGCACCCAGTCCATCGAAGCGTTCATCGTCGAGATCTCGCTGTCGGGAAGAAAGCGACTCCAGAGGTTCTCCAACTCGGAGATCCGTTGCCTGGCCCCCTCGAGCAGGTGACCTGGCCCGTCGATCACGACGACGGTGTCACTTCCCATCGCCCGAAAGGCGGCTGACACGACCTAGGTGTCAACGGCTGCCATTGCTCTTCACCACCACAGTTCGCTTCTGCGCCTTCACCACCACTAGCTGAGGCTTTGCTGGAGCGATCGTTGTCGTTGGTGCGCTCGATGCACTCGGTGGGGCGACTGTTTCGGTACCTGACGAAGGAACCGGCAGAAGGAGGTTTGGCCGTGTAGGCGTCGCCACTGCGACCTCGGGCGTCGGAACCGGCGGGACTGCTGCAGCTGCCTCCGCTGCGATTATCTTCGCGTCGGCAGACGCCATGGCGAAGATCAAGCTAGCGGCTGCTGTGGCACTGACGGCAACGGCAAGGGCTCGTGATCCAGCCGCAGGGTGTTCCCGGCGGGCCGGAGCGGCTCTGCGCCGTGCTCCGGCCCGGACCACCGCCGGGTTGTCAGTCGACATCGTTGTAACCCTCGGTTTCGTTTCAGTCGTCATCGTCCGCCTCGTAGCGGTCGTCATCATCCTTCTCGTAGCGGTCATCGTCATCGTCCTCGTAGCGGTCATCGTCGTCATCACTGGACAACACCGGTGTGAGATCGTCGACGAGGGTCTGGACCGAGCCATCCGGGTTGAGTACAGCGATGAACCGCAGGACCGTTCCGTCACCGTTGACGAAGCCGATGTCGACGGCGGTCCCATCGAGGATCTGCGCCGTCTGCCAACCTGTGTTGGTTTCGACGTCGATGATCGTCAGCATCGAGCCGTCGTTCTCGAGCGTCACGATGCCTGCGTCTGCAACTGCGTAAGCGGTGATCTCACCGGATGCCGCAGAATCCGTCGTTTCCTGCGGTGCCACGGTCGTGGAGGTCGAAGTGGCATCATCGGTGACCTTGACGACCGGAGCAGGTGGAACCTCGACCTGTTCGGTGGTGGCGACGGTGAGTGCGCCGACCTCGCCCGTGTCGGTCCCGCTGGTGAGGATTCCGAGGTTCGTAGCGATCGCCGCCGTTGCGGCGAGGATCACGACTGCCACGGAAGCTGCCGTGACGATTGCGGTGCGATGTTTCATTGTTCCCTCCTGGGGGTTGTTTCCTACCTGAAAGAACCGTATCGAATACCGGGTGAGCAGAAGGGAAGCCCAAGGTAAGCGTCAGGTAAAGATGCATCGGTACCGATCAGGACCGTGCCACCATGGCGTCATGCACATTCTCCTGGTAGAGGACGACGTCGGTATCGCCGAGCCCCTGGTCGAAGGTCTGCAGCGTCAGGGGTACGACGTGACGTGGGTGAGAACCGGGCGTGAAGCGATCGCCGAGGACCCCCGCGACCTCGTGCTGCTCGATCTCGGTCTTCCCGATCTCGATGGAGAGATGGTTGCATCCCGGATTCGTGAGCACTCCCAGGTCCCCATCATCGTCGTCACCGCTCGCTCCGATGAGATCGACCGTGTCACGCTGCTCGATCTCGGGGCCGACGACTACCTCGTCAAGCCGTTCGGCTTCAGGGAGCTCAGCGCCAGGATCCGGGCACTGATGCGCCGTGTATCGGACCGGTCCACCGTCGCCGACCAGGAGATCGAAGTGGGTCGGTTGGTGATAAGCCACAGGACGCGCACGGTGTTCTTCGACGGTGAAGAGGTGTCGCTGACACCCAAGGAGTACGATCTGCTCGCTTTCCTTGCAGGCGATCCTGGTGCCGTGCTCTCGAGAGACGAGATCCTTCGATCGGTCTGGGACGAGCATTGGTGGGGGTCGACCAAGACCCTCGATGTTCACATCGCTTCGTTGCGCCGCAAGCTCGGTGATCCCGATCTGATCGTGACCGTCCGGGGTGTCGGTTATCGGCTCACCGAGTCCCCAGAGTGACCCGGAGACTGCTTCTCGGGTACGTCGCGATCGTGCTCGTTCTCGCGGGATCCCTGGCGATCCCCTTCGGGATCGTGTTCGCCGAGCGTCAGCGGGAGCAGTTCGCCGTCGCACTCGAGCGGGACGCCGTCGTGTTGGCCACCGTGTACGAGGATGCGCTCCAGCATGGTGCACCGATCGACCCGAAATCTGCAGATACCTACGCGCAACGAACAGGTGCACGGGTCGTGGTCGTGGACCGTTCGGGATCGTCGGTCGTCGACACGGGTGGCGAGGTGCCCCACTCGTTCACGAATCGACCCGAGATCGTCACTGCGCTCTCCGGGACGCGGTTCTCCGGTACCCGCTACTCCCAGACGCTCGGTGCCGACCTGTTCGTCGTCGCTGTCCCGGTCGCCTCATCGCTCAACGTCTTCGGTGCGGTTCGCCTCACGATGCTCAACCGCGATATCGAGGAGAGCGTGCAACGCATGTGGCTGAGTCTCGGTGCCGTGGTGCTCATCGCTGTTGGTGCGACTGCGGTGGTCGCGTTCGCCGTTGCACGGTCGGTCACACGGCCCGTCGAGGACCTCAGGAGGGCGGCGACGAGGATCGCCGAGGGCGATCTCTCTGCGAGGGCGTCGATCGGTGACGCCCCTCCCGAGCTTGCTGCGCTTGCAAGTGCCTTCGATGAGATGGCTACGAGGCTCGAGGATCTCATCGAGTCCCAGCGGGCATTCATCGCCGATGCATCGCACCAGCTTCGGACGCCCTTGACCGCTCTGCGACTTCGTCTGGAGAACCTCGAGGCTGAGGCCAGCGGC
>JAJRYI010000370.1 GCA_024275815.1 Actinomycetes bacterium
GTAATCGACGATCCCGATCTCGGGACGCATCACGAGATCCTTGGCGACGAGCGCGTCTGGTGTGTCGACGAGGAGTTGCACGACGTTGGGGTCGAACCCTGCCTCGGAGAGAACCTCTCGTGCCGTTCTCACGACGAGCGCCAGGGGAAGGATCGTCTCGGGGTGTGGCTTGACGATGACCGGGTTCCCCGCAGCGAGGCTGGCAAAGATCCCCGGGTAGCCGTTCCACGTCGGGAACGTCGAGACGCCGATCGTCACTGCGACACCACGAGGCCGAACGATCCACCGCTTGTCGATCGTCAGGGGTGGACGACTGCCCTGGGGCTTCTCCCACCGCAACGCATCGGCGGGGATCCGACACTGTTCTCCGTACGCGTAAGCAACAGCTTCGAGGGCCCGGTCGAGGGCGTGAGGACCGCCGGCCTGGAACGCCATCAGGAAACTCTGACCGGTGGTGGCCATGACGGCGTGCCCCATCTCGAAACTCGAGCGCGACAGCCGATCGAGGATCTCGAGACAGACCCCGGCCCGCTGTTCGGGTGTCGCTCTCCCCCACCCCTTCATCGCCTCAGATGCCGCAGCGACGACCGTGTCGACGTCGGTGGCCGGGTACTCGATGCCGAGGTCGATCCCGTACGGCGACGACTCTGCGACCGCCGTGAAGCCATCGCTTGCCTGGTCGAGTGCGAACGGTTTGCCGACCAGCGCCTCGAACGCTTCTTTCCCCTCGGCGGGGGCATCCGGGCCGTACGCCTTGGGATGCTCTGGGTACGCACTCCAGTAGGTACGATCACCGATCGCCTCCACAGCACGTTCCAGCGTTGCACTGTGGGTAGAGAAGAAGTTGGGCATCGACAGGGTCCTTTCTGAGAGCGCGCTAGAGCGTAGGCGGTGAGGCACGGCTGAGGACCGGTCGCGTTCATGGGAACCCGACCGGGAGGTCCGAACGTCGAACCTCACAGGAGAGATATCGTGACGATGAGGAGGATCCGGTGCCGAACACGACGTTGGTTCTGAGATGGCTCGCTCTGATGGCAGCCATGGGGTTGATCGCTGCAGCATGTGCAACGACGGTCGACGACGGCGGCCCGATCGATGACGGCTCGCCCGACATCGCTGCGACCTGTCCAGAGGGAACCGTCGAGTGTGACGACACGCCAACGGGCGGCGTTCCACCTCCCGGACCTCCCGGCGGCGACGACCAGACCGGGCTACTCGTCGATGGTGGCCTCAGCGTGACCGAAGCGATCGCCTACAAAGGTGACGAGGTGGTTGCCGTGCAGGGGTTCGTGCTCATCCAGGATGGGACTGCCAGGCTCTGTGAGGCCCTTGCAGAGTCGTTCCCTCCCCAGTGTGGCCAAGCAGGCATCGTGATCGTGAATCCACAGGACCTTCCGCGCATGGTCCTCGTCGAGGAGGGCACCACCCGATGGTCGGACGACACCGTTTCCGTCCTCGGGTACGTCGACGCCGGAGAGCTGACCATTGCATCGAACGCGAACGTTTCGAGTGCCCCGGACGAAGGTGACGACGTCGCGATCACCGCCACACGGATCGAC
>JAJRYI010000371.1 GCA_024275815.1 Actinomycetes bacterium
GAGCAAGATCCGTTGTCGGAGAGCAACTGGGCTCGCCTGATGCTTGCCCTGTACCGCGGTGGGCGCCAGAGCGACGCCTTGCGAGCCTATCGGCGTGTCGCCGACATCCTTGGAGAGGAACTCGGCATCGAGCCGGGTCCCGAGCTCTACGACCTCGAGGAACGGATCCTCCTCCAGGACCCATCCCTGACCCGCGAGATGGATGGTGCCTCACCGAGAACCAACCTCGAGCGTCCTGTGACGAGCTTCGTGGGGCGACGTCGAGAGATCGAACGCCTCATCGAGCTCGTCGATTCTCGTCCTCTCGTCACCCTCACCGGTCCGGGCGGTGCAGGAAAGACCAGGATGGCTCGCGAGATCGGTGAGCGGGTACTGGCCTCGTACACCGACGGTGTCTGGTTCGTCGATCTGTCGTCGATTCGCGACGACCGCCAGGTGCCGTTCACGATCGCTGAAACCCTCGGCGTGACGGAGCAGCCCGACGTCGCTGCCGTCGATGTCGTCGCGAAGTATCTCGAGCACCGCTCGGTCCTCCTCATTCTCGACAACTGTGAACATCTTCTCGATTCGACGGCGTCGCTCGTGCGTTCCGTGCTCGCCCGCTGCCCGCGTCTCACGGTTCTTGCAACGAGCAGGCAGCGCCTCGGGATCGAAGGGGAGACGACGTGGACGGTGCCGCCGCTGTCGTTCCCTGGTCACGGAGCAGGCGTACCCATAGCCGGCGAGCACGAAGCCATCGACCTGTTCATCGAGCGAGCACGTCTCGTCGATGCGAGTTTCGAACTGAACGAGACGAACGCACCACACGTTGTTGCGATCTGCCGCCGCCTCGACGGGTTGCCTCTCGCCATCGAGCTGGCTGCAGCGAGGGTGGATGTGTTGAGCCTCGCGGACATCGCACACCGTCTCGAGGAGAACTTCTCGTTGCTCGAACGGCGCACCCGGTTCCAGCCGATGCGGCACTCCACGCTCGACGCGACCGTTCGATGGAGCTACGACCTGCTCGAGGAGGAGGAACGTCGGCTCTTCGAGCGTCTCTCGGTGTTCGCCGGTGGCTTCCTGATCGACGACGTCGAGATCGTCTGTTCCGATGACCTGCTCCATCCAAGGGACGTGTTCGACGTGTTGACCAGGCTCGTGGACAAGTCCCTCGTCGTCGCCCACACATCGGAGGGCTCCCGCACCCGCTACTCGATGCTCGAGCCGCTGCGTGCCTTTGCCGCCGACATGCTCGCACAGGGACCCGACCGTGATACGGTCGCGCCACGCCATGCACACCGCTTCCTCACTGTTGCCGAGGAGGCGGAACCGGAGCTACGCAGCGCCAATCAGCGAGAGTGGCTCGCACGCCTCGACGCCGATCACGACAACCTCCGCCACGCGTTCGACCACCTGCTCGCTCGAGACAGGGTCGAGGAAGCGCTGCGGCTCGGTACGGCACTTCGCTGGTTCTGGAAGATGCACGACAACGTCGCTGAGGGCACGGCACGCCTCGAGTCCGCGCTCGCCCGTGACGGTGATGTGTCCCCTGTGGTGAGGTCCCGAGCGTTGACGGCTACTGCGGTACTCAAGAGTGCCGTGGACGTCGACGCTGCCTACGACCTCCTGACCGAGAGCGCCCGCACGGCTGCAGACGCTGGAGATGCGCTGTGCCGTGGGCTTGCTCTTGGTTGGATGGGCCTGCTGGATCGCATGAAGGGTCACCTCGACGAATCCCGGAGTCACCTCGACGACGCCCTCCTCCTCGTCGAGGAGACCGGTGAGGAGTGGGCGGTGTCGTTCGTGCTGGGGCATCTCGGTGTTCTTGCACGTGAGCAGGGAGCACTCGAAGAAGCGATCGAACATCATGAGCGGGCACTTGCGATCGCTGTGAGCATCGGAAACCCCCAGGATGTGGCATGGAACGTTGCAGGGCTCGGGATCGTCCACCTCTACCGGGGGAGGTTCGAAGCTGCGATCGACTCGCTCGAAGACAGCCTCGAGGTCGAAGACGATCTCGGGTTCGACTTCGAGACCGCAACGATCCTGATCCTCCTCGCCGTTGCAAAGGCACGAATCGGTCGCCCAGATGAGGCGTCGACGTTCCTCGGGCGTGCTCACGGCATCGCGTCGCGGCTCGGATCGGCACGGCTTCTCGACGCGGTCTACCGGGCGAGAGCGACCGTTGCCAGCTCGCGGGGTGACGGGGTGCGGGCGGCGCAACTCCTCGGGGCGGCGAGCCGGTTCCGTACCGACCGCGGGTTGTCACGCAGCATGTTCCAGGCGTACTTCGAGGAGGACGAGCAACGGATCCGCTCGGCACTCGACGACGCCGAGTTCGCCGATGCGTGGGAGTCGGGGATGGCTACAGAGATGTCCGAGACGGCGGCGTTATGACATTTCACAGTCCGAGTTCGAGCCCCACGACGTAGCTTCGTAGTGCCGGGATCGCGGTGAGTCGATCGAAGAAGAACGCGTTCACGTGGTGGGTCAGTCGGGCCGCTGCAGCTGAGATCGTTTCGGCACGGCGGGGATCCTGGGGCGGGGTGCGAACGGCTTCACCAAGGTCGACGAGCTGTCTGACGATGTCGGCATCCGTGTCCCCGTCGAGCGCCATGATCACGAGGTGGCTCAGGTCCTCGATCCGTTCCACGGCGGCGTCGAGGTCGACCGGTGCAGGCGTTGGATCCATCTGGAGGATCATTCGAACGAGTGGAGGCACCTGGAAGAGAACGACGGCGGGAAGGTCGAAGATTCTAGTTATCGCGAGAGCCTGTTCCGGTTCGTCGCGCAGCGACAAGACGTCGTAGATCAGGATGGTCGCCCTGGCGAAGTCCTTGGGTTCGGTTCCCACGAGTTCACGGATCTGGTTCTCGAGGTCGGCGATCTGCGCCTCGCGCATTGCGGCAGACGCCGGTTCACCGGTGAACGTGTTCACGGGTGTGGACCGCATGTCGGGATCCTGCGTTCCCGACCCCCCGGTGTCGTCGATCGTGAAGCTGTCCATGCTCCCCGCCTCACTCTGTGTCTTCGTTTGCGGTGTGTCCCGGCACCTCCCCCCCCGGTACCGGGACACATCTCCCCGTCCCCCCTGGAACCCGGTGGGTGTCAGAAACCCACCGGTCCCACGCATGTGAACGTCGCCTCGATCGACGTTGCCGGGTCGTTCTCTGCAACTCCAGAGAAGCTTCCTGCAAAGAGCCACTCGTCGTCGGTCATCCGTTTGGCCTTATCGAGTACGAAGGTGCCATCGATCTCCTGGAGGCCCCAGGTCTTCTCGTCGAGGTCGAGATCGTTGGCGAAGACCCAGATCCGTCCTTCGTAGGTGCCCGGTTCGATACCGCTCTCGTAGCTGTTGATCGAGGACTCGAAGTCGGGTCCAGAGAGGTAGATGCCGATGGATCCCGTCTCGAGGTCCCCGTACATGTCGCACGAGACCTCGTACATGTCGCTGAGGGTCTCGGTGTAGGTCTCTCCGTCGAGTGTGATGGTCTGTGTGGCCTGGTACTGGGTGTCCGATCCGATCGGCTTCTCGGGGTCCTTGTCGGTTCCCACGACGACGTCTTCGTCCCCGCTGTCGCTTGCGAACTCCGGGTTGAGATCTTCACTGGTGTTGATGCCGCACTCGCTCGCGACGTACTCGTCGATTCGCGTGCTGGCGTCGTCGAGCGCGTTCGACTCCTCCTCGGTGAGGGGGAACTCTCCCGTGGGGTCCTTCGCCCATTCGTTGAGGCGTTCGCTGGTGTCGAGCATCAGGGCGAACTCGCCCTTCAACTCGGAGGGAGCGGATTTGCTCAGTTGCTGGTAGACGTCGAGGACGAGGGAGTACATGTCATCGATCTCGAGGTTCGGGTCCTCGGTGTCGATCGCATCGAGGTCGTCGATGACGCTTTCAACCGTGCGACAGAACCCGGATCCACTTCCGGCTGCCTGCGCGGATGCCCCAGCGGCCGTGGTCGGGGAGCCTGAGGACTCCGCGTCGGATCCGCTCGAGCAGGCGGCGAAGAC
>JAJRYI010000372.1 GCA_024275815.1 Actinomycetes bacterium
CCAGGAGAGCGGCTGCCATTCCAACGGCGCGCAGCGACGCCTTGCGGAACCATGGCGGTGCGAGCTTCTTGGTTCCCTTCGATCGATTGCGAACGTAGCCGAGGACGGGAGCTCCGGCCGTTTCGAGTTGATCGATGGCGCCACGCACGACACCGGCGTCCGCATTGTCTGAGAGGACCAGGATCGTGCCGTCGGCGTGACGACCGAGTTCCGGTGTTGCATCAGACCACAGGATGGGTGGTACGTCGATGACGATGAGGTCGGCGCGCTCAGATACCGTATCGAGGGCATCTGCCACGAGAAGCCCTGCAAGGGCCTCGACGTCGGAAGGGTCGGACCCCGACGGGAGCATCGGGAATCGGGCACCGTCGTCGACGCTCCACATGCGGGTTGCCTCAGCAAGCGTCGCCGTTCCGGCGGCAACATCGGACAGGCCCGGCGAGTTGCCACTCGAGAGGAACCTGCTGATTCCGTGCGGTGACGGATCGGCATCGATGAGCATGACACGACGCCCGGCTCGTGCGGCCGCGATGGCGACGTTGAGTGAGACGGTCGAGGAGCCTTGGCCCGGTGCAGGCGAGCTGACGAGCACGACCCTGCCGGTGGTCCTGGCTTCGATCTCGCCGAGGAGCCCGGTGTAGCGATGTGCTGTGTCTGACTCCGTGAGCGCGGGAGCAGGGCCCGACTCGTCGGCAGGGATCGCTCCAAGCATCGGATAGTCTGAGAGGACCGCTCGCAGATCTGGTCCCCTCTGCGACTTGGCAGTGATCGCCCACGTTGTTCCGGTAGTGACTCCTGCTGCAACAGCAGCGACCACGATCCCTAGATTCGTGCTCCAAAGCCATGTGATCGCGGCGAACACTGCAAGCCCGGCCAGTATGGGAATCACATGATCGATGCTGAAGACGCGTCGAATGATGGACCTGTCGGCGAGGTCAGCTGAATCTTCCGACATGAATCCCCCATGGAGTACGGTGGTGAGGATGAGACACCATGGTACGACGATGTTCCGCCTGTCTGGCGCACCTTGGCTCGGTCACTCGCATGAGCTCGGAGAGTAGATTCCTTCGATCGTGCCACTCGGCTCGGTGTCGGTGATCGGCCCCCAGAGGAGCAACTCGCCGGCGTCGCTGAGGCGGAAGTAGTCTCGCGAGTCGATCACTTCGAATGAAACGGTATAGGAATCATAGGTTGATTGAAGGTCGGCGACGGTGTCACCGAGGGCGACACCGGAGAGGGTCATGAGGATGGCGTGCGGTTCCACGGCGTCCGTGTCCTCGTACCGGTACTCGAGGAACAGCGAGTCGTCGGAGTCGCCATCGAAGTAGGTTCTGAGCGCACCCCATTGCAGCCAGTAACTCTCCTGGCCGGGGCAGAGCTCGGCGAGGCCCGCCGTGTCGGCTTCGCCGAGGCTCGCGGTGAGGGCACCTGCAACGTCGCGTGCCGCAGAACCGATGGAGATGGATCCGATCCCTGCCGCTTTGAGCCTGAGGTCGGTTGTAGCGATAGCCGGTCCCTGTGGTTCCCAGTCCGACGGTTGAGCGAACGAGGCGATCGTCGTCGTTGGCGCGGTCTGGGGTGTTGTCGTTGTCGTTGGCGTGTCGGCCCCGGTCGTTGTCGACGCGGGTGCCCTTGTTGTGGTTTCCGGAAGTGCAGCAACGGTCGTCGTCGATGACGTTGTTCCGCTGTCGAGGAAGACGACCACCCACACTGCAGCCGCTGCCGCCGCGAGGAGGAGTGTCGGGATCAGCCAGACGGCCGCACTTCTGCGC
>JAJRYI010000373.1 GCA_024275815.1 Actinomycetes bacterium
GAAGCGTTCAACGCGATCATGGCTGCCCTCGGGATGCCGAAGGGGAGCGATGAGGAGAAGGCGGCCAGAACGGAGGCGATCCAGGCGGCCACCCGCCAGGCGATCGAGGTCCCGCTGCGTGTCATGGAGGTCAGCGTCGCTTCGATGGAGGTGATCCACGCGATGGCCGAGGTCGGAAACCCGGCCTCCGTGTCGGACGCCGGCGTCGGCGCACTGTGTGCACGCTCGGCCGTCCTGGGTGCCTACCTCAACGTGCGTATCAACGTCCCGAGCCTCACCGACACGTCGAGTGCCGAGAGCTACCTCGAACGTGGCCGCGTCCTCCAAGACGAGGCGGTCGCCCGCGAGTCTGCGATTCTCGAACTCGTCGAGAAGCGTCTGTGAGGGACGCGGCGTTCACCGTTCACCGTTCACCGGATCATCGACGGTGATTCCGCGTCGTCGCAGCTCCTCACACAGGGCCTCGTTGGAGTAGGCGAGCAACGCCGGGTCCCATGCCCGCTGCTCGATCGGTTCCCCAGACTGCTCGGCGAGGAGCTCGACGATCTGATCTCTCAGGGTGCGCGCCCATGCTCGGCCCTTCGCTGAAGCCCTCAACGTGACCGTCCCGTCGCTGTTGACCATCAGGACCCGCGCCTCTACCTGGGGGTTGTTCCGGGATCCCTTCTCGCCGTAAGCGAGGATGATCGAGCCGATCGGAACGTCCTGAATACCGCCGGTCGCGATGAAGTCGCCTTCGAACGCCCACCCTGACGCAAGCGACTCGTCCACATTCGTGACGATCTTCGCCCAGTTCTTACGACGCTCATCTCCCACGATCGGTACGTCGACGGCAACCAGAATGATCTCATCCATCCCGACAGGGTACCGACCCGGCGAGACGCAATCTTGGGTCCTCACCTCCCGGGTACCTGACTAGTCAGGACGCACCGCACGAAAGCATCCTCTACGAATACACCGCTCCCGTCGATGAATCCTTAGAAGGGATGACATGGCAGAGATACGATCAACTCCTCAACAGCTGACCGCACTGGCCGTCTCGGGAGGTCTGCTGTTCCTCATCGGTGCAGCGATCGCCACGTCGTCCCACAGCACCCGCATCGGACTGATCGTCGCCGGTACCGCGTTCACCGCCCTCGGTGCCTACGCGCTGATTGCGACCCTCAAAGGCAGAGCAGCTGCCCGACGCGCAGCGAACCTCCAGGCAGAGGTGGACCGACTTCGTGTCGGCGACGCTGCGCTGCGGACCCGCATGGCGTTCACACTCCGAGATCCACTGGCAACGATCGTCGGCTTTGCAGACAAGATGGCAGACACCCCCGAGATGCCCCGAGATCAGCAGCACGATCTCCTCATCACGATCCGCGACAACGCCCACGAGGTCGAGCAGGTGCTCGCAACCCTGGCACCGATCGATACCACTCGGGATACGTCGGCGCACGTTCCAGGAGTGGTGCTGCTCGATGAGGAAGTGCGCGCTGTCGCCTCAGCGATACACGCCGATGCACAGTTCGAGTCCGATCTCACCCGCGCTCGGGCATGGGCCGACTCCGCCCATGTACGCCAGCTCCTGCGTACGCTCATCCGTGCTGCACAGCAAAGTGGATGCGCACGCATCACGCTGAGAACCGAACAGCGTGGGGACCATGCCACGTTGACGATCAGCGGGAGGGACGAACTTCTCTCCGCTGAAGGGATCGCTGCGTTGACGGGGAACGCCCAGGCATCCGACACCGAGTCCAGCGACTACACGTCCCTCAAGAGTGCGCACAGACTCGCAGCGGAGATGGACGGGTCGATCGGATACGCCGAAGCGTTCGGCGTGACGCACATCGTGCTCACGCTGCCTGCACCACCCGACGATCTCGGGCTGCAGACGCCGAGGCAGCTCACGACCGACAGCACGGTGATACCGTTCAGCACGGTGACCGGGCTCCAACCGGAACGACCAACGACGAGCGTCACGTTCGGCTGAGTTTCGTCACGTGATCCGACGTTGGAGCGGGCCACCGGAGCGGGTCACGAACCGAAGGCCGTGCAAGGCGACCGCTATCCCCCAGAACCCGGCCACGTAGAAGAACCACCATCCACCTCCATCGAGTGCATCGACGAGAGCGAGAATCGCGATCGTCACCATGTAGGCGGACACATGCCTGATGAATCGCATTCTTCGCCGGATGGACTTCCTCGAAAGCTTCGCAGACCTCTTGTCATCCCGGTTGCGAGTATCGATGGCTCGACGCACCGCGTTGGCCGATATTCCGAGTTCAGCCGCGATCGACTGCACCTGCACGAGCGTCAGGTCGAGGTCGTCACCGCGTTCCATCTCCTCGATGGCGGCAGCGAGATCGAGGATCTCTGCAGCCTCCTCACGATCGAACCTCAACGGATCGCCACTCATCTGCTCCATGCCAACGAGTCTACGAGCCAGACCATCCTCCGTCCCCCCTTCAACCTCGATCCACGATGCCACACTGTCTCGAGACTCTCGATTCTCCCGTCCCCCCC
>JAJRYI010000374.1 GCA_024275815.1 Actinomycetes bacterium
CCCGAGCACCATGACGTACTCCCAGCCCTCATCGGGTCTCGCCGTGATCCAGAACCCGATCTTGCGGTGGACCGAGACGAACGCAACCGTCATGATCCCGATCACACCGGCGGTGGCAGCAACGGTGAGGAACCCGGCGATGAGCAACACACCGACACCGATCTCGGTCGCCGTCGAGGCGAACCACTGCAGCATCGGCTGTCGGAAACCGATCGATCCGAACCAGCGAGACGTCTTCTCCCTGCCGCGAGCATGCTTGATCCCGTGGGCGAGCATGACCCAGCCGAGTGCGAGACGAAGTGCCAGTTGTGCGAAATCGTACGCTTCCATGTCGCCATCCCTTCTCGATCGGGACAACGCACCCCAGTTCGGCTTCATTCCTGAGGCCCGGTCGCCGCCCGGGGAGCATCACCACAGATCGCACGGAAACAACTACCCACCGCATTCTCTGTGAACACCTATGCTGTACCTAGGGCAACGGGGGGAACGGAGGGAACCGATGGAACTGTCTTCGAAGGACATCGCCGGAGAGCACTTCACGTCGGCGATGCGGGGGTACAGCAAGTCCCAGGTACGGTCCTTCCTCACCGACGTCGAGCGTGCAATGCGCAGCCTCGAGGAGCGCCACGCGATCGAGAGCGCCCGCGCAGCGCACGCCGAGCAGGACCTCGCAGAGATGCGAACCCAGCTCGATGACCTCGTTGCGGAAGCGACCGAGGCACGGCACAAGATCATCGAACAGGCGAAACGAGATGCGGTAGAGATCGCCGAACGCACCGCGAGCGGCCTCGACGGTGCCACGATCGCAGACGCCGCCGAGTGCGCGGCGTCGATCATCGCTCGAGCAGAATCCGACGCCGCGAGCCGTCTCGCCGAGATCGAGCAGCTCTGTGAATCTGCCAAGGCAGAAGCCGAGCGGACGATGATCGCAGCCCAGGAGGATGCCGCCACGACGAGAGCTGAAGCAGCACGGGTACTCGATGATGCCCGTCGTCAGGCCAAGACGATCCGGACACAAGCCGAGACCGAGCGAGCAGCGATCGTCGAAGAGATCTCCCACCTCGAGCGGATCGCCTCCGCTGCGAAAGCCGGCGACGTCGAAGGCCTCGAAGCTGCGAACGTGATCCTGCGCTCCGGTACCGAGATCACCATCGATCTGCGCGAGGAAGCCGTCGAGCCCATGCAGCGAGCCGAAACGCCCTAGACACCCAGCGACGTTCCGCGGTACCCACGGGTAGCGAAACGGCGACTCACACCTTCAACGATGTCGTCTCGGGTGAGGCGGGTCATAGGTCGTAGGACAGTTCGACGGTTGCCGACACCGGGTGTGCCTGACAGGTCAGGATCTGACCGGCGTCGACCTCGGCCTGGTTCAAGGCCCAGTTGCGATCCATGGTGACTTCACCTTCGGTGACCTGGGCCCGACACGATGCACACGCACCGGCGCGACACGAGAACGGGATCTCGGGTCGTACGGCGAGCACATGGTCGAGGATCGGGGCTCCCCCGGGGGCCACGATCACCGTCGACGTTCTCCCTGCCAGGGTGAACTTGACCACGGATCCGGCCACATCGTCGACGACGACGTCGGTCCCGGCCCCGTCACCGGCGAAGAACAGCTCATCGTGGATGCGCTCATCACCGACCCCGCCGGCCGCAAGAACAGACCGTGCTGCATCCACGACGCCCATCGGACCGCACAGGTACCACGCCGTTGCCGTTCGGGCATCGACCACCGTAGTGAAGAGCCGCCGGAGCTTGTCCTCATCGAGCCGGCCCTGGAAGAGGGGTATCGCATGCACCTCCCTGCTCAGGATGTGGAAGATGGCGAACCGATCCGGGTACCGGTTCTTGAGCGCATCGAGATGGTCGAGGAACATGATCGATGCACCGTCACGATTGCCGTAGATCAGCGTGAACCTGCTGGACTCCTCGATCGCAAGAGCAGACGAGATCATCGACAGGACCGGGGTGATGCCGCTGCCTGCCACGACGGCGATGTAGTGGTTCGCGTTGGCACGGTCGGGTTCGAGTACGAAGTCACCCGTGGGTGCTGTGACCTCGAGAACGTCGCCGGGTTGGAGGTCCTCGTTGGCGAACGTCGAGAACACACCGCCGGGGAGTTTCTTGACACCGATCATGATCCGGGATTCGCCGACCGGCGAACAGATCGAGTAGGACCGTCGAACCGTCTCCCCATCGATCACAGCTTTGACGATCACGTGCTGTCCCGGGGTGTGGGCGTACACCGAGCGCAACGCTTCGGGTACGTCGAAACTGATCGTCACGGCAGTTTCGGTGAGCAGTTCGACCGCAGCCACGGTGAGCGAATGGAACTCTGCTGCCATCGTCAGATCGCCTTGAAGTGGTCGAACGGTTCGCCACAGCTCGTGCAGACCATGATGGACTTGCACGCAGTCGAACCGAACTCGGAGATGGTCTTGACGTCACCCGACGAGCAGAGTGGACACAGCACCTCGTCGACGACACCGAGTGGCCCGGGTGGTGCGATGCGGTTGGCCGCGAGCTTGTTGCGAGCTTGAGGTGACATCCACTCGGTGGTCCACGCCGGGGAGTACGCAACGTCGACGGCCACATCCGAGAAACCGGCCGAGGTGAGCGCAGAGACGATGTCCTGTGTGATCACGTCCATTGCAGGGCATCCAGAGTACGTCGGAGTGATCACGACCTTTATCCCCCCATCTTCGTCGAGTACCACGTCGCGCAGGATCGCGATCTCCTCGATGGACAGG
>JAJRYI010000375.1 GCA_024275815.1 Actinomycetes bacterium
GCTCCGCCGATGACCGTGCCGTGGCCGTTGATGTACTTGGTGGTGCTGTGTACCACGACATCGGCGTCCAGTGAGAGAGGGCGTTGCACGATCGGAGTCGCGAACGTGTTGTCGACGACGACACGCGCGCCGTGGCGGTGTGCGATCTCAGCGGTACGGGCGATGTCGACGATCGTCATCGTCGGATTTGCCGGCGTCTCGAGGTACACCACCTTCGTGTTGGGTCGGCTCTCGAGGGATGACTCGAGCGCCGAGGGTTCGAGCCCCGGGACCCGGGAGGTCGTGATCCCGTATTCAGGGAGCACATCCGAGATGAGGTGGTCCGCCGAGCCGTAAAGCGTCTGTTGGGCGATGATGTGGTCACCAGCCTTAGCGATGGCCATGAGCGCTGCAGTGATGGCGGCCATGCCGGAACTGAATATCTCGGCCGAGGTGGTGGAGTTCCTTTCCCGGGCGTCCCAGCCCTCGAGCGCTGCGATCTTGGCTGCAAGAGCCCGGCGTGACGGGTTACCGCCTCGCGAGTAGATGTAGGCGTCTGACTCACCCGTCCCCATGGCCTCTACCTCCGACATGTCGTCGAACGTGAACGTCGAGGTCTGGTAGATCGGGGCGACGTGGGCGCCGGAGGCGTCGTGAATCTCTCCTGCGTGGATCGCCTCCGTCGCCATCGTGAACCGCTCGTGATCGTGCATCTGGTGCCCTCCAACGTCGAGGGCACCAGCGTACATGGGCTTCTCGCCGTGGAGACAGGTGTCGTCCGGGTGCATCTCGTCCGGTGCCACGATTCGCCGTCGGTGGGGGCACACCGCCCGCCTGTCGCGAAAAGTAGCGAAACGGCTACGGAGCGTGTGTGAAATGGGTCGGGGGACCCATTGGGGGAGGACTAGTCCGAACGTACAATGCCCCTATGACCCGTTACGCAACCACGCTGCATATCCGTTTCACAACCTTGGTGCAGCGATGTGTTCGCAAGGAGTCCGGTGCCAGCTTGGTCGAGTACGTTCTCCTGGTCTCTTTGATCGCGATCGCTCTCGTCGTTGCGGTCGGGTTCTTCGGCAACGCGTTGAAAAACGAGTTCGACGACATCGGAACGAGCGTGGGGAACGCCTAGGGTCGCTCCCACTCGGTCGTCTCGTCGACTGCACTGCCATCCCGGTCATCGTTCTCATCCTCGTCGGTACTGACTCGTTCGGCGAGCACGCTGCGTGCCTGCTCGGCATCGGGTGCGGCGACAACGAGTCGAACACCGCCTTCGAGGAGGGACATAGACGGAATCGTCCCCCCTGCATTGTCGGTGAGGACCGATGCGCGGATTCCCTCTGAGGCCAGATGCGCAGCAGCGGCCCTCGCTTCGAACGCAGTGCCGAACGTCGCGATCTCGATGATGTCGTCCACGGTGCCTCCTGGGTCGTGTCACGGCTCGAGCCGTATCCCTTTCGAGTATGTCATGGATCCCGGAATAGTCGGACTCGAGTCTCGGGCAGGTAGCGTTACGACATGGCCGTACCACCCGATCGATCTCTGTCTCCCATGTATCCGGAAACAACGCCACCGGGGTACCCCGAGGAACTCGAGACATGGAGGACCCTCGATGATGGGTCGAAGGTGTTCGTCCGACCCATCGTTCCCGACGATGAGGCCAGGGTTCTCAACGCCATGGAGTTCGGTGACGGGGAATCGATTCGCAGGCGGTTCTTCTCTGCTGCACCTCCGGACCATCCTCGACAGGTTCGCTATCTCGTCGAGGTCGACTATCGGTGGCGACTTGCTCTCCTTGCCATGGACGCCTCGGGCGACAGCGTTGCCCTCTCACGGTACGAGGGCTCCGAGAACTCCTCTCGTGCAGAGGTAGCGGTCGTCGTCGATCCGACGTGGCGCAGGCGAGGTGTGGCATCGAGGTTGCTCCGGTCCCTCGAACCGCCCGGTATCTCCGCTGGTATCGAAGAGTTCATTGCGCTGTACCAACCAGACAATCGAGCCATAGCCGACGTCCTGGCCGAACTCGGCTACGGCGATGGGGTACTCGACGACGGACTCGTCCAGGTGTCCAAGACGCTTCAATGAGTGGGTAGCATCGAGCCTGATGCTTGTTTCTGATCTGCTCGACGTTCTCGACGAACTGATCGATCTGTCGCGGGCGGCGCAGTGGGATCGAGTGGGACTCCAGGTAGGGTCCCCACACGACCGTGTGGACAAGACCGGTATCTGCCACGAGGTCACTCCCAGCGTCGTTCGCGACGCGCTCGACGGAGGGATCACGACACTCGTCTCCTATCACCCGCTTCTGTTCGTGCCGACAACGGCGTTCGTTGCCGGCCCGACACCCGAGGGCAGGGCACTCGCCCTGGCCCGAGGGCGGGTGTCCGTCATCGTGGTGCACACAGCTTTCGATGCAGCGCCGGGAGGTGCAGCCGAGTCACTCGGGCGAGCGGTGGATCTGATCGGAATGCTCGGATTCGGGTGCGAGGAGGGGGACCCTCGTCGATGTATCGGGCGCGTCGGCTCGGTCGAGCAGGTGACGCTCGGTGCGTACGGAGAGGTGGTCGGAGACCGACTCGACACGTCGACCCGGATCGCGGGAGATGCCGGGTCGATGATCGAACGTGTTGCCGTCGTACCCGGGTCGGGCGGATCGTTCATCGACTCCGCAGCAGACGTCGCCGACGTACTCATCACAGGGGACGTGAAACACCACGAGGCACGTCGAGCACTCGACCGGGGACTCGCGATCATCGATGCGGGACACGCTGGCACTGAACGGCCAGGTGTCGAGGCGTTGTACGCTGCACTCAACACAATGATCGACGACGTATCACAGGTCGGGGGAGACCCCGACCCATGGAAGGAATGACGTGGAACAGTTGAAGAGCCTTGCTGACCTCCTGGACCTTCAGGAGATCGATCTTCAGGTCGACAAGCTCCTCGACACGCGAAGCTCGTTGCCCGAACTCGACGAGTACAAGCATGCTCACGAAGAGGTCGCCCGCTTGACTGCCGAGCTCGAGACTGCGAGGCAGGACCTCAAAGAGATCGATCGCAACCTGAATCGGACCAACGGGGAACTCGAGATCACCGCAGAGAAGGCGGCATCCGAACAGAACCGACTCTATGCGGGGGGCATGTCGGCGAGAGACGCCGACTACCTCCGACGAGAGGTGGAACTTCTCTACGCCAAGGTTTCCAAGATGGAGGACGAGGTACTCGGCTACATCGAAGACAAGGAGAAGTCAGAGGCAGACGTCGAACGGCTGGTGGAGGGACTCGAGTTGGCCACAGCCGAAAAGGACAGGCTCGCGGAAGTCATCTCCGATCGATGGCGTGTGATCGACAAAGAGTTGGCGATGAAGGAGGAGCGGAAGAAGGCGGCCGTCGTGCTCGTGGATGAGTACCTCCTCGAAATGTACGAGAACCTGCGTGAAACCCAGGGCGGTCAGGTCGTAGGCCCGCTGGTGGAAGGCGTATGTGGCGTATGCCACCTCAAGCTCTCCGCAGCAGAGGTAGCAAGGGTGATCAAGGAAGACCCGCCCCGCTGTATCCACTGCCGATCGATCCTCGTCGTGTGATCGATGCTGTTGTGGCACGTTGGAGCGAGTATCGCTTTCGTGCGCTACGCCTTCCGTGATCGGAACATGGATCTCCGTTTCCTTGCGCTCGGAGCCATCCTCCCTGACGTGATCGACACGCCGATCGGTGCGCTCGGCTGGTCATCCTTCGAGACGGTCCGGCTCTGGAGCCACAGCATCGTCGCTGCCTCCCTTGCCATGGTGGTCGTTCTCGTACTCACTCGACGGGGCCCATCGCGTAAGCGTTGGATGCTGGTTGCTGTCGGGGTCATGATGCATCTGCTGCTCGATGCGATGTGGAGCGAGCCTGCCACCCTGTGGTGGCCTTTCCTCGGCACCGGGTTCA
>JAJRYI010000376.1 GCA_024275815.1 Actinomycetes bacterium
ATGACGCCCAGTTCGAGATCCTTTCCGCCCGCGCTACGTCCGAGGACCTCACAGCTTCCAAGGGGCTTCAGACGTTCGCTCCCGACTCCCTCGCCCAGGCACGGAACCAGGGGTTTCGGCCGCTCTAGGAACCGATCACTGCCAGGACGTCGTCGGCGAGCTGTTCATACTTGAAGAGGAAGAAGTGATCCGCGCCCGGGTAGATAGCGATCGTGGCACCGATCGAGGCGGCGTACGCCTCGAGGTCGGCGGCCGCAACGAACTGGTCGCGTGCCCCGATGATGAACTTGCGCGTCGCCGGTGCGAGGCTCGAGGGATCCGGCAGCGGTGGGGACAGCGAACTCGTGACCGGTGGGGCGATTCCGATGTACGGGACGCTGGAGGACGATGCGGCTTGCCAGTTGAGCGCCGTCGCTGCACCGAAGGACCAGCCGGCGATTCCGGCGAGGGGTTCGTCGAGGGTCCCGGCGAACTGGACTGCCGCAGCGACGTCTGCGAGTTCAGCGATTCCACCGCCGAAGGTCCCCGTCGACTCTCCGACGCCACGAAAGTTGAAGCGGATGGAGCGGTATCGCGAGGCGACTGCCCGTCTGGCGATCGTGGAGAGGATGGGCGCGCGCATCGTTCCGCCGTGCTGAGGATGCGGGTGGCAGAGGATCAAGGTGCCGAGGGCGTCGTCGGGCGTATCGACGAGAGCCTCGAGGGTGACACCGTCGTCTGTGTGCAGTCTCGTCACGGTCACAGCGTGGTGAACCACACAGCGGTCGCAGCCAGGATCAAGAGGCCTGCCGAGAGCGATGCCAGGATGAGGTAGCGGGTCTGCACGCGGCAAGGGTATCGGACATAGATGGCTTGGGGGACTGACTTGCTTGGCACCGCTAACCTTGTGCCATCGACTGGACCTCTTGGGAGCGACCACTTCTATGTACGACATCGCCATCATCGGCGGGGGACCCGGCGGCTACGCCTCTGCCCTCTACGCACACAACTTCGGGCTCTCGGTAGCGCTCATCGAGAAGGACCGGGTCGGCGGCACCTGCCTGCTGCGCGGCTGCATCCCTGCAAAGGCATGGATCGAATCTGCTCATGTGTTCTCCACCGTCGCGGGCGCGGCCGAGTTCGGCGTCGAGACCTCCGAGCCGAGTTTCGTGTGGCCTACGGCCCTCGCCCGTAAACAGAAGGTCGTCGAGTTGCTCGTCAAGGGTCTCACCGGCACGCTCAAAGCACGCGGTGTCGAGATCATCGATGGCCATGGAAGGATCACCGGCAAAGGGACCGTCTCTGTAGAGGCGTCCGACGGTTCGACGTCTCAGCTCGAGGCACGGGCGATCATCGTTGCGACGGGTTCCGAGCCATCGAGCATCCCGGGGTACGAGATCGACGGTGAGCGGATCGTCTTCTCCGACCACGCCCTGGATTGGACCGAGCAGCCCACCAGCGTCGCTGTGGTCGGTGGTGGTGTCATCGGGTGCGAGTTCGCTTCGTTCCTCGCCGAGATCGGTACCGATGTTCACATCTTCGAGATGGAAGACCAGCTCGTTCCCGGAATGGAGCCCGAGGCAGCCAAGATCCTGGCCAGGGCGTTCAGACGGCGAAAGATCAACATGCATCTCGGCGTTGCCGTCGGTGCGCCCCAGGTCGGCGAGGAGTCGGTCGTCGTACCGTACGGTGACGACTCTGTCGAGGTCGACGTCGTTCTAATGGCCGTTGGGCGTAGACCGGTGACGTTGGACTGCGGTCTCGATACTGTGGGCCTCAGTACCGACCGGGGTTTCCTGAGTGTCGACACGGAGTCGATGCTCACCAACGCAGAGGGTGTCTACGCAGTTGGCGACGTCGTTGCAGGGACGCCGCAGCTCGCACACGTGGCGTTCGCAGAGGCCATCGCCGCCGTGACGCACATCGCAACCGGAGCGGTTGCAGGCGTCGACTACAACGCCATCCCGATGGTCGTCTACACGCACCCCGAGATCGGATCGGTCGGGCGAACCGAGGCCGCAGCGACATCGGACGGGTTCACCGTCGAGGTCGCAGAGCACGGCATGCGTGGCATCGGACGGGCCATCATCCAGAACGACGTTGGTGGCACCGTCAAGATCGTCTCACAGGTCGACGGGCCGATCCTGGGCGCCACCGTGGTCGGGCCGGGCGCCGGCGAACTCATCCATGAACTCATGTACGCCGTTGGATGGGAGGCGTTGCCATCCGAGGCGGCCGCGTTCATCCACGCACATCCAACGATCGCTGAAGCGATCGGCGATACCCTTCTCGCAGCTGCAGGCAAGCCGCTGCACTAGAACCAACACACGAGAACACGGCGCCTGCCTCACCGGAGGGCGCACACAAGGAGCGAAGCCATGGCGGTCACGATCACGATGCCCCAGCTGGGCGAAACGGTCACTGAGGGCACGATCCTCGCTTGGGTGAAACAGATCGGGGAGTACGTCGCCGAGGACGACATCCTCGTCGAGATATCGACCGACAAGGTCGACACGGAGTTGCCCTCACCGTACGCGGGTGTACTCACCGAGATCCTCGTTCCTGCAGGGACGACCGTCGAGGTGGGGACGCCGCTGGCCGTTCTGACCGGTGAGGATGAGTCACAGGCGGACGAGCCGACCCCGACCACCGACGCCGGGGATGCAGCGTCGGCCACAGAGAACACCGAGAGGCAGGATGCGCCACCGTCGGCCGTCAGCGTCGAGGAGGTAGCGAAGACCCGTACGGAACGCCGGGGTGTGCTCTCGCCCGTAGTGCGTAAGCTCGCTACAGAGCACGGTGTCGACCTGGCGATGGTGCCGGGCACCGGCGACGGCGGCAGGATCACCCGGAAGGACGTCGAAGCGTTCATCGCCTCCCGCGGAGCCGCTCCCTCCGGTGCACCGTCCGGGATGGGCGTACCACCGCCGCCACCACCTGGCCCCGCCGCAGTGCCGCCACCTCCACCGCCCCCCGGTCCCCGCCCGGCCGCGTCGGCTCAGCCCGGCGAGGTGCGCGAGATCTCGAGGATTCGCGAGCGTATCGCCCACAACATGGTTCAGGCCAAGGCCAGCGCCGCGCACGTATGGACGTCGGTCGAGGTGGACTACGAACGGGTAGCGCAAGCTCGGGCGAGGTTCGGCGAAGGGTTCAAGGATGCGGAGGGGTTCTCGCTCACGTACCTGCCGTTCATCGCGAGGGCCACGATGGACGCGCTCAACGCGTACCCCGCGGTCAACTCGATCTTCGACCTCGCGGCGGGCACTCACACGTTCCCGCGCAACGTCAACCTCGGGATCGCGATCGATCTCGACCAGAAGGGTCTCATCGTCGCGAACATCCCCGATGCCGACTCGATGACGCTCAAGGGCCTCGCACGATCGATCCGTTCCGTTGCGGTGGTTGCGCGGGCCAACAAGCTCGGTCCCGATGATCTTGCCGGATTCACCTTCTCGATCACCAACCCGGGTCCGTTCGGCTCCTTCATGAGTGTGCCGATCATCCCGCCGCCGAACGCCGCGATCTTGAGCACGGACACCGCAACGAAGAAGCCGGTCGTCGTCGAACTGCCGGATGGCTCCGACGCTGTTGCGATCCACCATGTCGGGTACCTCGGCTTGAGTTGGGACCACAGGGTGTTCGACGGTTCGACTGCGGTCCTGTTCCTGCGTCGTATCAAGGACAACCTCGAGACCTGGGACTGGGACCAAGAGCTTTCGTGATCGCGACCTCGATCCCGACGCTGCGCACGAGGTGGCTCGGGCGCGTCAGCTACCCCGAGGCGTGGGATCTTCAGAAGGCGGTCTGGGAGGGCCGTACCTCGGGCCGCACCGAGGACGACTATCTCCTGTTGCTCGAACACCCGCACACCTACACGGTGGGACGCAACGGGGACGGGTCGAACCTGAAGATCTCACCTGAACGACTTGCCGAGATCGGTGCAACGGTCATCGACGTCGACCGGGGTGGGGACATCACCTATCACGGCCCGGGCCAGCTCGTCGGGTACCCGATCGTCTCTGTGCCCCGGTACGGCGACGGTTTCGACGTCGTCGGCCACGTGCGTCGGATCGAGGCCGTCCTCATCGCCACGCTCGCCGATCTCGGTGTAGATGCGTGGGCTGAGGCAGGCTTCACCGGTGTGTGGACCGATGCGGGAAAGGTCGCAGCCATCGGTGTGAGGGTGTCGCGTGGTGTCGCCACCCACGGGTTCGCGGTCAACGTCGATCCCGCGATGGAGTACTTCGGCAACATCGTTCCGTGTGGCATCGCCGATCGCCCCGTGACCTCCCTCTCGGAGATACTCGGTCGGAAGGTCTCGATCGAAGAGGTCGTCGAACGGCTCCTGCCTCGCGTTGGGGAGCTCTCCCAACATGGGGGAAACGAGATCCAGCTCGGTGCGTTCGCCAGGGGGACGAGCCGCTCGATGTACGAGGTCGACCGCATGGTCGAGGCCGGTGTCTTCAGCCCGAAGTCCGAGGGGGAAGTCCCTGTGATGATCCGGGGCCTGCTCTCCGGCGAGCCGGAGAAGCCCTCGTGGATGAAGGTTCGTATCGATCTGAGGGATCCGAAGTTCAAAGAGCTCAAGAAACTCAACAGCGAACTCGACCTGAACACGGTGTGCGAAGAGGCGGGGTGCCCGAACATCTACGAGTGCTGGTCGTCGGGGACCTCGACACTGATGCTCCTCGGTGACACGTGTACCAGGGCCTGCTCGTTCTGTGACGTCAACACCGGGAAGCCCGGCGAGGTCGATGAGAACGAACCGGTCCGCGCAGCCGAGGCGATCGCCGCGATGGAACTCAACCACGCCGTGCTCACGTCGGTGAACCGAGACGATCTCGATGACGGTGGTGCAGGGATCTTCGCGAGGACGATCCATGAGATCCGTCAGCGGCTCCCCGAGTGCGACGTCGAGGTCCTGATCCCGGACTTCAAGGGCGAGACAGAACCGCTCGACGTCGTTCTCGGTGCCAAACCCACGGTGCTCAACCACAACACCGAGACCGTGTTGCGCCTCCAGCGTGAGGTCCGTACCGCTGCGAACTACGCACGGTCGTTGACCCTCCTTGCCCGAGCGAAGTGGGCGAACCCATCGGGGACCGTCAAGTCGGGGTTGATCGTCGGGATGGGCGAGACCGATGACGAGATCGTCGGCGCGCTCGCGGACCTCAACGCAGTTGGCGTCGACGTGGTCACCATCGGCCAGTACCTGCGACCGACGGCGCATCACCGCAAGATCGACCGTTACGTGGACCCCGACGTGTTCGATGACTACAAGGCTGTCGGTGAGGCGTTCGGGATCGCGCACGTGGAGTCAGGGCCCCTCGTTCGCAGCTCCTATCACGCTCGCGAGGCGCTGGAGGCGACGGTATGAACGAACACGCGGGGCGCCTCGCCCGGGCACAGGCGGTGATGAAGCGTGAGGGGATCGATGCCCTGTGTGTCTCGGTCGGCTCTGACCTTCCGTATCTGACCGGGTACCGGGCGATGCCGCTCGAACGGGTCACGATGCTCATCGTGCCCGCCGATGGCCATCCCGAACTGGTCGTACCGGGGCTCGAGGCTCCCCGGGTCGAGGTGCGAGACGATGCGTTCACTGTCACAGGGTGGGCAGAGAGCGACGATCCGATCGGCATCATCGACGGTCTCCTCGGCGACGTCGGGACGGTTGCGTTCGGCGATGAGACGTGGTCGCGGTTCCTGCTGGAACTCCAGGCGATCAACACGGCCCGATCGTTCGTTCCTGCGAGTGAGTTCATGGCCGGTCTGCGGATGGTCAAGTCTCCCGACGAGATAGCTGCCCTGCGTCGGGCCGCAAAGACCGTCGATGGTGTCGTCGACGAGATGGCCGGGGTGCGGTTCTCGGGCCGTACCGAGCGAGACGTATCACGCGAGATCATCGATCGGACGATCAGTGCCGGCCACGATACGATGGAGTTCTGGATCGTTGCGTCCGGGCCCAACGGCGCGTCGCCGCATCATGAGCCCGGCGAGCGAGTCATCGAACCCGGCGACGCCGTCGTCGTGGACTTCGGAGGCCACCAGGACGGCTACAGCTCTGACACGACACGTATGTTCGTCGTCGGTGAGGCACCGTACGGGTTCGACGATGCGTTCACTGTTCTCTACGAGGCACAATCAGCCGCGGTCGATGCGGTGCGTCCCGGCGTGACAGCGGCTTCGCTCGATGCCGTTGCACGGGACATCATCTCCGAGGCCGGGTACGGCGATCTGTTCATCCACCGACTCGGCCACGGCATCGGCATGGACACCCACGAGCACCCGTACCTCATCGAGGGCAACGATCAGGTCATCGAGGCCGGCATGGCCTTCTCGATCGAGCCCGGGATCTACAACCCGGGGGAGTGGGGGATGCGCATCGAGGACATCGTCGTGGCCACCGGCGACGGCGTCGAGCGACTGAACACGAGCGACCGCGCCTACCGCGTCGTTTCCTGAGGCCCAGGTGAGCCGGGAAGGCCTTCGCGGACCAGGAACGCGACGGCTCGATTCGTGTTGAGACGTTCGAGCGCGATCTCGGGGTGTGCCCCGGGCCAGATCCCGAACAGTTCATCGACGAACCCCTGGCCGAAGCGATGTGTCCCCGACGTTGCGACGTTCCCTGTTCGTTCCCGCAGTCGAACGTCGAAACGTAGAGCCCTGCTCGCGGTCGTTCGTTGGAGTCGATCGGTTGTCAGCCGCTCGTTGCGATATCTGCTCTTGACAGTCGAACACATGTTCGATACTGTGTGGTATGTGCTATCAGAACTCGGTCCTGGACCGGGCTCTGGTTTCGGATCACAGCGGTGGGCTGGAAGTACCGGGCACAGACCTCGAAACAGTCGAAGATCACATCTGGCGGATGGGTGATGCCGACCTGAAACAGGCGGCGATCGCCACCAGGAAGCTGATCGATCGGTCCCATGTCGAGCTTGCGCTCCTCGTACGAGAGATCGATCGGCGCGACCTTCCGGAACTCGACGAGCATCTATCGACGACAGCGTGGCTGAAGCACCACACGCGGATGACCGCTGCGCAAGCCTCCGGTACGACCAAGATGGCACGATCGCTCACCCACATGCCGAACGTCGTTGCGCGGGCACTCGTCGGTGAGGTGCCCTCCCGATCGCGCACTGGGAGCAACAGGTCGACTTTGCCGGAGCACTGGCCGGTGTCGAGCATGCGGAGGGTCGCCGATCGGTGTATCTCCCCCAGACCATCGATGGCATCGGAGACCTCAGCGGCACACTCACCCCCGAGCAGTACCTGACGGTCAAGACGGCCCTCGACGCTCACGGTGACCCGGCGAACGTCGACGGTGACGACCACCGCACCCCTGTGCAACGACGGG
>JAJRYI010000377.1 GCA_024275815.1 Actinomycetes bacterium
CGAGCGCATGGGTGTCCTCTACGGAGAGGATGGATACCTCGCCGTGGTCAACAAGGAGCTGAAGCTGACGGACACCGAGTTCGCGCTTCCGCTCGATGTCAAGCCCGAGGTTCGCCACATCTTCGACCAGTGGGCCAAGGGTCAGGGCATCGCCGAGGGCGTGGCCTACTTCGAGGACCCTGCCAAGGGCGTCTACGTCAAGGGTCCGGTGAAGCCAACCAAGATGTACGGCTACGTCACCGAGAAGCCGTTCGGTGGTGCAATCCATCGCCTCTACGGCGAAAGCCTGCTAGACGCCCAGCGACAGATGATCGACAAGGGCGCAGAGGAGATCTACTGGCAGGACTACACGGCGTTCCCCACGTGGCGCCCACCCACCATGGAGGCGTCTCCGAGCGAGTACGAGTTCTATCTCTTGAGCTACCACCAGATCGAGCACAAGCAGACTCGCACGAGCTTCATCCCGATGCTCGCCGAGTTGGCACCCGGTGCACCGCTCGATATGAACCCGCTGACGGCCAGGCGGTTGGGGCTCGAAGAGGGCGACACGGTGACCGTGGAGTCGCACAACGCGATCACCGGTGAGACACGCCGGCTCACGACGACGCTCACGCTCATCGACTCGATCCGGCCCGACACCGTCGCGATGCCGCATCACTTCGGGATGTGGACCCATCCCCAGAACAAGGGTCAAGGACCGTCGGCGAACGAGATCTACTTCACCGGTGAGGGCTACATGACGAACACAGCGGACCAATCGTTCCATGTGAAAGTCAAGGTTTCGAAGGGAGGTGATGCCTGATGACCAAGTACGCGATGGCCGTCGATCTCGACCGCTGCCAGGGATGCCGTGGCTGCATGACCGCCTGCAAGGTCGAGAACAACACGGTCGAAGGCAACTTCTGGATGTACGTGTTCCGCTTCGAGCAGGGTACCTACCCCGATACGGAGATGAGCTTCCTACCGAGGCCGTGCCAGCACTGTGACAACGCACCGTGCGTCAAGGTCTGCCCTGTAGGAGCCCGGTTCCACAGGGACGACGGCATCGTCCTGACAGACGCCGACCGGTGCATTGGATGTCGCTACTGCGAACTGGCCTGTCCCTACGGCGTGAACTACTTCAACTGGCAGAAGCCGGAGAACGCGCAGTACACGATCGTCGACTGGCAGGACGACAGCCTCGATCCCGTTACCGGTGGCCTCGTCCCGCCGTACAAGAACCCGGATCTCGATCAGTTGTGGGGTGAGGAGCAACGCCGTACCGCAGGAGGCGGACACGACAAAGGGGTCATGGAGAAATGCACGTTCTGTGTGCACAGAGTAGAGAAGGGCCTCGACCCTGCGTGCGTCGAGACGTGCCCGACAGATGCTCTGGTGTTCGGGAACGTCGACGACCCGGACTCACCGGTGAGCCAGTACTTGCGGGAGCATCAGACGTGGCAACTGCTCGATGAAGCAGGCACGCGCCCAAGCGTGTTCTACATCGGTGGAAGCCCGCCGAGTCGCGAAGTGACCGAGATCGAACGACCGAAAGCGACGGTGTGACATGGTGAGCGATACGAAAGTGAAGAGGTCGCTTCCTCAGGGTGTCGGCCAGTTCACGCCCAAGTGGATGTTGTTCACGGTGGTGGCGGTGATCGTGCTGATCGCCGGCATCGCTGCGTACCTGTACGAAGCCAGTCAGGGCATGATCGTGACCGGGATGGCGAACACCGGCACCCAGGGTGGCGTGACCTGGGGCCTCTACGTCGTGATGGTCGAGTACTTCATCGGGGTGAGTCTCGCCGGAATCGTGCTGGCGTCGTTCGCCAAGGTGTTCCGCGTCAAGGCACTCAGGCCCATCTCGAGGCTTGCCGTGCTCTTGACCGTCTGCTCACTGCTCGTCGGCGTGCTCGCCATCCTCATCGATCTGGGCAAGCCCATCCGTGGCATCATCAACATGCTCCTCTACGTGCGGCCGCAGTCGCCGTTCTTTGGGACATTCATGCTCGTTGCCGTTGGTGTGCTGTTGACCAGTCTCCTGTACCTGTACCTCGACGGGCGCCGGGATGCGGCGTATCTCGCGGACATCGACTCTGGTCTCCGTTGGTATCACCGCCTGTGGGCGATGGGGTACAAGGACACGGCAACGGAACGACTGCGGCACCGACGCACGATGTTCTGGCTATCGATCTTCGTCGTCCCTCTCGTGATCATCGCGCTGTCGACAGAGGGGCTCGTGTTCGGCATTCAGGTGGGACGGCCGGGATGGTTCGGGTCGCTTCAGGGACCTGACTTCCTCGTTCTCGCTGCTGCCTCGGGTCTCGCGAACCTGATCGTGCTGACGGCCATCGTGCGCAAGGTGCTTCGTGACGACTACATCCTGATCGAGCACACGGTCTTCAACTGGATGGGTGGGTTGCTGCTCGCTGCAACGGCCGCCGCCCTCTACTTCCAGATCGTCGAGTTGTTCACGTTGCTGTACGCGACTCCAGGGAATGAACGACAGCTCGCAGATGCTCTCCTTCGCGGACCGTATGCGTGGATCTTCTGGCTTCAACTGGCACTGCTGACGTTCGGACTGGTGCTCTTGATCCTCCAGGGTGTGAGACGCCGGTGGAGTGTCGGCGTGTCGGTTGTTGCGAGTGTCGCGATCTCGACGTCTGCTGTGGCAGAGCGGTACCTGACCGTCATACCGTCCCAGACGCACGGCATGATGCTTCCGTATGCACCCGGGTCCTACTTCCCGACATGGGTGGAGTTCACGGTCGTTGCGGGGCTGTTCGCACTCGGGGCGCTTCTCATTGGTCTCTTCATCAAGGTGTTCCCGATCGTCCCACTCAATGGGATGAAGGCAGATCAGGAGGTACTTGTCGATGCGTAGGATCCTTACCGTCCTTCTGATAGTCGTCGGTCTTGGACTGATGGTTGTTGGATATGTCTCGTCTGCCCCGTGGGGGACGAGTTCGATCACGGATGCCGACCCTGCCTTTACGGGTGCGCCGAGCGTCTTCCTGATCGGAATCGTCACGGTGCTTGCTGCAGCCCTCGTCTATGAACTGTTGCCCGCGAGGGACGATGACCGAGTGGAGTGACGACGCACGAACACGCCAGGGTCTGTACCGGTTCATCGGTGTCGCTCTGCGCCCGCCAGAACCAGAGCGCCTCGATCTCCTTGCTTCTGCAGTCGAGTTGCTCGATGGGCGGGACCTGGATCGGTACCCCTACTCGGTTGTCTGGCGACGCTTCCGTGACGAGTTCATCTCACTCGATGCACTAGAACCGCTCGAGGTCGAGTA
>JAJRYI010000378.1 GCA_024275815.1 Actinomycetes bacterium
CGTCTCGACACTCGTGAGAACGATCTCGACTCCCGGCACCCACGACTCGACCGTTGCACGCAGCTCATCGGGGTCATCTGCGAGATCGACCTTCGAGATGATGGTCACCGGTGTCGCTCCGATATCACCTGCAAACGCCACGAACCGCATCACCTTGCGTTGCCGGAGAGGCCGATCGGCACCGAACATGACGAGAACCAGGTCGATGTTCGCCCCGATCACCTGCGTGCCGTACTCGCCGGTGTCACGAACGAGAGCCGAGTCACGCTCGAGGACCGCTGTGACGGTCTCGTTGTCGATGAGCACCCAGTCGCCGACTGCGAGCGACATCGATCTGGGAAACGTCACGTGTTCGACCGAGGTCTCCGTGGCAACGAGTACCTTGACCGCGTCGTGCCGTACGACTCTCGCGGGGTCGCCGTTGGCGCCCGACGCGCGACACTTCGCCTCCCAACGTTCGTTCCAGCCGAGTGAGGTGAGGTCCGGGTGCGTCACGGTGCCGATCTGTAGCGGTCGGAGGCAGCGTACCGGACGATCGGTACCGGCTCCTAACCGAGGGCCCGATCGAGATCCGAGATGAGGTCGTCGACGTGTTCGATCCCCACGGAGAGACGGATGAGTTCGGCAGGGACCTCGAGGTCGGTTCCCTCGACGGACATATGCGTCATCGATGCGGGCGTCTCGATGAGGGACTCAACCCCTCCGAGACTCTCTGCAAGGAAGAACAGCCGGGTGCGTGACACGACGGCGTTGGCTGCATCGACGCCTCCGACCGGGAGGAACGAGACCATCCCGCCGAACCCGGACATCTGGCGTGACGCCACCTCATGTCCTGGGTGCGACGCGAGGCCCGGGTACCACACGGTGGCGACCCGTGCATCGTCCTCGAGGAACCGGGCGATCATCGCCGCGTTCTCTGCGTGACGTTCCATGCGCACGGCAAGTGTCTTGATACCGCGAAGGAAGAGGTACGCATCGAACGGCCCGGGTACCGGTCCGACGGCGTTCTGGAGGAACTTCAGGCGGTCGTAGATGTCGGGGTCCCTCGTCACCAGTGCACCGCCGACGGCGTCGGAGTGGCCGCCGAGGTACTTCGTGCTCGAGTGCAAGACGACGTCGGCACCGAGCTCGAGTGGCTGCTGGAAGTACGGGGTGGCGAAGGTGTTGTCGACGACCACCATGGTGCCCGTGGACTTCGCCACGTCGACGACAGCCTCGATGTCGACGATCCGTAGTAGCGGATTCGTCGGTGTCTCGACCCAGATCAGCTTCGTTTCCCGCCGGACGGCCCCACGGAGCTCGTCGAGGTTGGTCAGGTCCACAGCCGTCCACTCGATGCCATGCCCCGACAGGACCTGGGCGAAGAGACGGAACGTCCCTCCGTAGACGTCGTTGGACAGAACGACGTGATCCCCGGGTGCGAGCATGTGGCCTATCAGACCCGTGGCTGCAAGCCCGGAGGACGTCGCGACGCATCCACCCCCGGCCCCGGGAGCCACTCCTTCGAGCGCGGCGATCTGCGTCTGGAGTGCGGTCCTCGTGGGATTGTCCGTGCGGGAGTACTCGTACCCCTTGTGCTGTCCCGGTGCATCCTGCACGTAGGTCGACGTCGCGTAGATCGGTACGACGACGGCACCCGTGGTCGGATCGGGATCCTGGCCTGCGTGGATCGCGATCGTCTCGAATCTGTCCTCAGTCACGCCGACCTCCCGTATCCCGTTCCCGTGCGACGCGGAGCCTTCGGTGACGTGGCACCCCGCGAGAACGGATTGTACGGGTACGGGTCGTGTCAGGAGCCGACGGGAGCGAAGGCGCGAACCTCGATCGCCCCTGTATTGCCACCGGTCGATGCAACGACGTCGAAACGCAGAACCTGGCCGGTGAACACCGCCTCAGCGAATCGGTTGTCCATGGGGTCGCCTGCGGTGAACGGCCCGAAGGTCTCTCCTCCGTCGACGGTCACGGTGTACTCGGTCGTCGTTGCCGTACCGTCGCTCATCGTTCTGGTGATGAACTCGACGCCGACGACGTCCTGTGCCGACCCGAGGTCGATCTCGATGAACGCGTCGTCACCGTTACCTGCCGTCGCCCACTCGGTGGCCATGTCGCCGTCGACAGCGTTGTCGCCAGACCACGACGGGGAGAACATCGAGCTGACCTCGGTGACCGTTGCCCCCTCGGCGAGGTTCGATCCATGGTCTGCCATGCCGCCGTCGTCGCCGCCCATCGCGTCGTCTCCACCGGTGAGAGCCTCGGGGAGCGTGAAAGTGGACAACTCGCTCTGGAAGAGTGTCCCATCGGGTGTTGCACCCTGGACCCTGAAGCTGTACGTCTTGCCGGACTCGGCACCCACGAGGACGACCTCGTGCTTCTGGTGGCCGCCGCCGGCCATGTCGAGGTCGGTGTTGAGGAAGCCGAGGCTGTCGTCGTCACCCCAGGCGATCGAGCACGCCGCTTCGACGTCGGTGGTGACGGTCATCTTGGCGACGCCGTTCTCGTCGACGGTGAACTCGAAGTCGCTTGCTGCAATCTCTGAGAAGTCGCGGACCTCGCTGTCGCTCTCGCTCCCTGCACTCGAGCATGCAGCTGCCACGAGCCCAAGCGCTGCGAACAAAGACAAGAGCGCGAGCCTGCGCCGTTTGGGAAGGGACATGTTGGGGATCTCCTGGTCGGTTGCCTGTACGACGCGCCCCGACCACAGGAAGTCACACCAACGGTGCCACACCGTCGCACTTCCGACAAAGTTCGCGCGATCCCCTCATTCTGTGGGCCACCACCGTCGTATAGACGGTCTGGAACCCTGGGTACGCGGTCAGGGGAGGGGGAAACCCTGGGCGAGCATCCAGTCGTCGTTGAAGATCTTCGAGAGGTAGCTGCGACCCGAGTCGGGAAGGATGACCACGACGAGCTTGTCCGGGTTCTCCTCGGCTACGCGA
>JAJRYI010000379.1 GCA_024275815.1 Actinomycetes bacterium
CGTGCCCTACTCCCTCGATACCGGGTACGGCGTCACCAAGGCCGCCGAGGAGCGGATCCCTGCAATGATCGAGCGGGGACTCGCGATCCTGGCGACATGGGGTGTCGTGGAGCCTGCCGATGCATGAACGGGCGCCCATCAGCAAGGAAGCCACCAAGCTTCTCGAAGAACTCTCGATCCGGGAGCCACCGCCACAGGTGGTGACCGTCGCGATCGCCGCCGACGTCGACATCGACACGGCGCGCGATGCTTGGGAGTCGGCAACGGAGGGGACGCGCCTCGACGGCGTGCCCGTGGAGTGGGTCGTGCGAAATGCGCTTCTCGTATGTCTCACCTGCACACGCGAGTACGAGGGAGACAAGCTGTCCCGGTGTCCGGTGTGCGGTGGCGATGGGCTCATCTCCGAGGCACCTCCGATCGCACAAGTCGTCTCGTGGGGCCCATCGGCGACATGATCACCGCCGACGGCGATGCCACGGTCAGGAAACTCTTCGTCGTTACCGGCATCGTCCAGGGTGTTGGGTTCCGACCGTTCGTCCACGTCTTGGCCACCGGCCTCGACCTGAATGGCTTCGTCGGCAACGACACGAACGGCGTATTCATCGAGGTCGAGGGTCCGCCCGATGTCATCGATGAGTTCGCCCTACGCCTCACCACCGACGCACCTCCGGCATCGACGATCGAGACGGTGGCCGCCGAGTTGATCCCTGCAATCGGTGAGGTCGGTTTCCGGATCGCGGCCAGCGTTGCGTCGCACGATGGGACGGCACTCGTCTCTCCGGACCTGGCGGCGTGTGCCGACTGTGTACGTGAGCTGGAGGATCCCGACGACCGTCGCTACCGGTATCCGTTCATCAACTGCACGAACTGTGGCCCTCGATTCACGATCACGCACTCGACGCCCTATGACCGGCCGCAAACGACGATGGGCGTCTTCACGATGTGCCCACGATGCCGTCGAGAGTACGACGACCCATCGGACCGACGATTCCATGCCCAGCCGAACGCCTGTGCCGACTGTGGCCCCAGAGTGTGGTTCGAAGATGCCGGAGGCCTGGACCACACCGATGCGATCCAGCGCGCACGGGTCCTCGTCGCCGATGGTCGGGTCGTTGCGGTCAAAGGCCTCGGAGGGTTCCATCTCGCGTGCGATGCGTTCTGCGATGAGGCAGTGGACCTCCTGAGAGAGAGGAAGGGGCGAGCCGACAAGCCCTTTGCCGTCATGGTCCGCGATCTCGGCACGGCACACACGATCGCACACGTCGATCCCGACGAGGAGGCACGTCTCGTCTCTCGGGAACGGCCCATCGTCCTGCTCACGAAGAGGCCACGAAGTGGACTCTCCGACCGTGTCGCGCCCCGGAACCGCTCGATCGGTGTGATGCTGGCCTACACACCGTTGCACCACCTCCTATTCGAACCCGGTGACGTCTGGGTGATGACCTCGGGTAACCGCTCCCAGGAACCGATCGCCCACACCAACGACGAAGCGCGCGCGAGACTCGCATCGCTCTGTGACGCCTTCGTGATGCACGACAGGGACATCGTCGTCCCGGTCGATGACTCCGTCACACGGATCCTGGACGGAACCGAGATGCCGGTGCGCCGATCCCGCGGGTATGCCCCGTTCCCCATCACGCTTCCCATCGACGTGCCTCCACTTCTCGCGACCGGCGGTGAGTTGAAGGCCACGTTCTGTCTCGGATCGGGCCGCCACGGATTCATGAGCCAGCACATCGGGGACATGGAGAACCTCGAGACGCTCGATGCGTTCATGACGGCGGTCGACCACATGGAGCGACTCTTTCGGATCGAGCCGCAGATCATTGCAACCGACATGCACCCCGGGTACCTGTCGGGACGATGGGCGGAGCGGATCGCCGACGGGCGCCCCGTCGTCCGTGTGCAGCATCACCATGCCCACATAGCGTCCGTGATGGCAGAGCACGCCGTCACTGCACCGGTGATCGGGTTCAGCTTCGATGGGACCGGGTACGGAACCGATGGCACCGTGTGGGGCGGCGAGGTGCTCATCGCCGACTTCGAGCGCTTCGAGCGGGTTGC
>JAJRYI010000380.1 GCA_024275815.1 Actinomycetes bacterium
AACATCGATAGTAGGTGACGCTGTATATGCCGAGAATGGATCATCGAAGCCAGTTGCTCAAGGGTGTTCTCGACATGTGCCTTCTCGCCATCATCAGCGAGGAGCCGAGCTACGGCTACGAGATGGCCGACAAATTGAGCAAGCGTGGCCTGCATCTGACGAGTGAGGGGTCGATCTACCCGACACTGTCGAGAATGCAGCGTTCAGGCCTCATCACCGGCTACTTTGTAGAGGCCGATGGATCGGGACCCCCACGCAAGTACTACCGCATCGAAAAGAGCGGGACCGAGAGACTCGAGGAGTGGACGAGAGAGTGGGTCGACCTGCGACACGGCGTCGACCAGGTGCTGAAGGGAGTAACACGTGACCGATCTGACGGCTGACCAGGTCATCGACCGTTGTCGCTCGTACTGGCTGAGTTCAGGCGTCGACCCCGAGGGTGCAGATGACATGACGAGCGAGCTTCGCTCTCACCTTCAGGAGGCCCTCGCCGCGGGCAAAGATCTCGAGACGGTCACAGGATCCAACATCACAGCGTTCGCGCAAGAGTGGGCGTTGGAGTACCGGGGTCCCGACACGAAGGGCACTCCGATCGATCCCACTCCCCCAACCCTCCCGCGCACCGACTCGCGACAGGGAACCTGGGGCCTATGGCTGGGTGCGCTCGTCATCGTCGCTGCGGTCATCGCTGTTGCATCGCTCGCGCCCAAGGACGACTCCCTCGATCAGGGACTGTGGACCAGCGTCTGGTTCATCGCTGCTGCCGTCCTCGCCGTCGGCGAGATGCTCACCGCCGGGTTCTTCCTCCTACCTTTCGCTGCAGGTGCCGTGGCATCCGGGGTTCTGGCCCTGACGGGAGTCGGCGTTGTGATCCAACTCATCACGTTCGCCGTCGTCTCACTCCTGTCCCTGTACCTCCTCCAACGTTTCGCCCGCAAGGACATCCATGGAGAGTTACTGCCGGTCGGTGCCGCTCGATACATCGGCGCATCTGCCCTCGTCACCGAGACCATCAACAGGGTTCGCGGCGAAGGGATGGTTCGGATGGGCACCGAGAGCTGGCGTGCCACGACCGATGGGGATGCAGAGATACCGGTCGGTACCGAAGTTCGAGTCATCGAAGTCAGAGGGGCGAGGCTCGTCGTCGAGCCCTGGCCCCGCTAGGTCACCTATACACACCACAGGAAGGGGAAGCAATGCAAGTTGCATCGATCGTACTGATCCTGATCTTCGTGTTGATCATCTACGTCGCACTCGCGGTCAAGATCATCCAGCAGCACGAACAGGGGCTGATCGAACGATTCGGCCGGTACCGCAAGACGCTCGATCCGGGTTTCCACATGATCATCCCGTTCATCGAGAAGATCCGCAAGGTCGACATGCGTGAGCAGGTCGTCGATGTCCAACCACAGGAAGTCATCACGAAGGACAACGTCGTCGTCACGGTCGATGCCGTCGTCTATTACCAGGCGACCGATCCGGTCAAGCTGATCTACAACGTCGCGAACTTCATCGTGGCCGCCACGAAGCTGGCTCAGACCAACCTGAGGAACGTCATCGGCGACATGGACCTCGACAGTGCGTTGACCTCACGAGAGACGATCAACACCGAGCTGAGGATGATCCTCGACGAGGCGACCGACGTGTGGGGAACCCGGGTCGTGAGGGTCGAGATCCAACGCATCGACCCGCCACCCGATGTAACGAGCGCGATGCACCGTCAGATGAAGGCCGAGCGTGACCGCCGTGCCATCGTCACGGAAGCCGAGGGTGAGAAGCGATCTGCAATCCTCAAGGCAGAGGGCATCAAGCAGTCTCGGATCCTCGATGCCCAGGGCCAGGCAGAAGCGATCAAGGAAGTCGCCGACGCGGAGCGGTACCAGAAAGAAACGATCGCAGAAGGTGAAGGCCGCGCTATCGAGCGGGTGTTCTCTGCAATCCATACCGGCGACCCGACACCGGACCTGATCGCGATCCGGTACCTGGAGGCCCTCCAAGGCATCGCAGATGGCAAGGCGACGAAGATCTACCTCCCGATGGAGACGACCTCGATCCTCGCGAGCATCGGTGC
>JAJRYI010000381.1 GCA_024275815.1 Actinomycetes bacterium
GACCTCGTTGACCTGGTCCCACTCGACGAGGGTCACGACGAGGCCTTCCTCGCCAGCACGGGCGGTACGCCCGGAACGGTGGAGGTAGGTCTTGGGGTCGTCCGGTGGATCGTAGTGAATGACCACGTCGACGCCGTCGATGTGCAGTCCCCTGGCGGCAACGTTCGTTGCGACGAGAACCTTGATCTCGCCGTCGGTGAATTGCTGCAGGGCCTGTTCCCGCTTGTTCTGAGGGAGATCACCGTGGATCGCCGCCGCAGCGACCCCGAGATCCTTGAGATCCCGTGACAGGCGATCGGCACCGGCTTTCGTGCGGGTGAATGCGAGGAGACGGTCGTTGTGACGCGAGATCTCCTGGACGACCTTCGGCTTGTCCATGTAGTGGACCTTGAGGAAGCGGTGCTCCATCGTGTCGATGGTGTCGGACTCTGCTTCGATCGCGTACTCGACGGGATCCGTCATGTACCGATCGATGAGTTCCCTGACCTGGTGGTCGAGCGTTGCAGAGAACAGGAACGTCTGGCGAGCCTCCGGGAGCTGAGCCATGATCTTGCGGACCTGGGGCATGAACCCCATGTCGGCCATCTGGTCTGCTTCATCGATCGCCACGATCGAGATCTCACGAGGATCGATCGCCTTGCGCTCGAGGAGGTCGATGAGACGGCCGGGGGTTGCAATGGCGATCGATGCGCCCGCCTCGAGGGCCTCGATCTGTGCACCCATCGGGGCGCCACCGTAGACAGCGACCGCGGTGAGGTTCCGCAGCTTCAACAGCGGTTCGAGCGTCTTCGTCACCTGGCTCGCGAGTTCGCGCGTCGGGACGAGGATGAGACCGTGGGGCTTCTTGGCCTGCGATGTGCCGACCTTCATGATCATCGGGATGCCGAAGGCGAGGGTCTTGCCGGAACCTGTCTGGGCTTTCCCTGTGATGTCGGCACCGGCTAGGGCATCGGGGAGGGTCATCGTCTGGATAGGGAACGGGGTCGTGATGCCCTGTGATTCGAGTTCGTCGACGATGTCGTCGGCGACGCCGAGGTCGGCGAATGTGGTCGTGGTTGTTTCTTGCGTGGTGTTCGTCATTCCAAAGAGGGGCGGATAGGGAGGTATGCCCCACTGGAGAACGCTAGCGAGTGGGGGCCTGTAACGGCGGTAGATCAGGCAGACGGCAGACGGCAGACGGCAGACGGCAGACGGGTGTGTGAGCCCAGTTGACGTACCGTCGTTCCGGGTGATCTGATGGAGGGATGAGTGGTCGACGGATAGCACTGGTACTCGGGTTCGCGGTGGCGGGAGCGATGTTCGGGCTGCGCATCGTCGGGAGCGACATGCCGTTATCGGTCTCACTCCCCGGGGCCGTAGCGTTCGGTGCGGTCGTTGCCGTGCCGTCGGTGCTCGCCCTTCTCGCAGGTCGAGGCAGAGCGGGTCTGTACCTCGGCGCAGGTGTGGCTTCGATCGTCCTGTCTTTCGGCCTGTCACTGTTCATCGTCGTCATGGTCCCGCTCGGTGTGGTCTGGCTGTGGTTCTTCGTCCATACGCGCCCGGGCCATCTGCTTCGCACCGTCGGGGCAGGTCTGTCTGCGACCGTTCTAGCGATCGCTTCGTTCGTGGTGCTGTTCCTCCATCTCGACCCACGGTGTGCGTACACCTACACGACGGGAGAGGTGCGCATCGCTCCCCAAGAAGAAGTGGGTATGGAGTCGGGGTGGGTGTGGGACGTCGGTGGCACTTCCTCCTCGTCCGCGATGTTGGGTTCCGACATCGCGGAAGAGGTGTGCACCTCGGACATCGTTACCTGGGTGGAGGCTGCCGTGTCGTTGGCGCTCACTTTGGGGGCCATCATCGCTGCTCGAGCGATCGCAGCGCCAGATACCGAGGACCATGTGACCGCCGGCATGCCCGAGTCCCCACCTTCCTAGCTTCTCGCAGGCTCCTGGCTTGTCGTCCGTCCTTCCAACGTGAATCCGTGATCTGATCCGGTCGATCGCCGAGAGTCGTTGTAGCTCCAAGGGTTTCGAGGTGTTGGGTGGTGCACCGTTTCGATGCA
>JAJRYI010000382.1 GCA_024275815.1 Actinomycetes bacterium
CGACGCGCATCGCCGCGATGGGGGGTGGTGTAACTGGCAGCACAGGTGGTTTTGGTCCATCTAGTACGGGTTCGAGTCCTGTCCCCCCAGCCGACCGACCAAAGGTTGTGAACTGAATGAGCGTTGGAGTCATCGTCCTCGCTGCAGGCAAAGGAACCCGGATGCGGTCCGAGACCGCCAAGGTGCTCCATGAGGCGTGCGGGCGGACGCTGCTCGCCTGGGTCCTGCGCGCAGCCGAGCATGTAGACGCCGAAAGGGCCGTCGTCGTCGTCGGGCATCAGGCAGAGGCGGTCGCAGCGACCCTTCCACGAGGCACAGACAGCGTCATCCAGGAGCCACAGAACGGGACGGGTCATGCTGTTCGCGTCGCCCTCGACGGGTTCGACGTTCTCCCCGAGAGCATCCTCGTCCTTCCTGGTGACATGCCGCTGATCACCGGTGAAGCAGTGAGCGACCTCATCGATCACCACCGGGCAACCGGTGCATCGGCCACGATCATGTCTGTGGAACTCGACGACCAGGCCGGGTACGGCCGGATCGTTCGTGAGGGTGACGTCGTGTCACGCATCGTCGAGGAAGGGGATGCCACCGACGCAGAGAAGTCGATCGGTGAGGTGAACACCTCCGTGTACGTCTTTCGTGCAGAGGCGCTCGTCGAGGCACTCGATCAGATCACGACGGACAACGCTCAGGCCGAGTACTACCTCACCGACGTCATCGAGATACTCGACGCCCGCGGACTAGGGGTGACCGCCATGACCGTTGCCTCGGAGCTCGGTATCGGCGTCAACACGCACGCCCAGCTCGCCGAGGTGAGCGGGGTACTGCGCAGGCGCATCGTCGAGGATCTTCTCGACAGTGGGGTCTGGATGCTCGACCCCGCCCGTGTCTACATCGATGCATCGGTCACCGTCGAGCCGACCGCCAGGCTGTACCCGGAGGTCTATCTCACCGGATCGACGACGATCGGTGCACGGGCTTCGGTCGGCCCGAACGTGGAGGCCCGCAACACGGTGATTGGGGCCGGAGCGGTGGTCAAGCAGGCGGTGACGGTGGACGCGACGATCGGGGCTGACGCCCTCGTCGGGCCGTTCGCCTACCTCCGGCCCGGAGCTGTCCTCGAGGACGGTTCCAAGGTCGGAACGTACGTCGAGGTGAAAGGGTCGACCGTGGGCGCCGGCTCGAAGGTCCCGCACCTCTCCTACGTTGGCGACACGACGATCGGGAAGAACACGAACATAGGTGCCGGGACCATCACGGTGAACTACGACGGGTACGCCAAGCACAAGACGACGATCGGTGACCGCGTGCGCATCGGGTCCGACACGATGCTCGTCGCCCCGGTGAGTATCGGAGACGATGCCGTCACCGGTGCAGGGAGTGTCATCACCCATGATGTTCCCGACGGGGCACTCGGCGTCAGCCGCGATCCACAGCGCAACATCGATGGCTACGCTGAGAAGCGTCGAAAGCGGGCCGAGAGGGAGCAGGACTGATGGAACGACCAGGGCGCAAGCGTCTGATGGTGTTCACGGGGTCCGCAAACCCCGAACTCGCCGAGGAAGTCGCAAAGCTCCTCGACGTCGAGCTCGGCCGCGTCGAACGCGGCCGGTTCGCCGACGGTGAGATCTACGTGCGGTACATCGATTCGGTGCGTGGCGCCGACTGCTTCGTGATCCAGAGCCACTCGAACCCGATCAACGAGCACATCATGGAGCAGTTGATCATGATCGATGCCCTCAAGCGGGCATCGGCGAAGCGGATCACCGCAGTCGTCCCGTTCTACGGGTACGCCCGTCAGGACAAGAAGGGAAGGCCCCGGGAGCCGATCACGGCGCGCATGATGGGGGATCTCTTCATGGCTGCCGGCGCCGACCGGATCGCCTCCGTCGACCTCCACACGGGCCAGGTGCAGGGGTTCATCGATGCACCGTTCGACTCGCTCACGGCGTTGCCTCTCTTCGAGGACTACCTGTCACGCCGGCTCGAGGGTCCGATCACGATGGTGTCCCCGGACTCGGGCGGTGTGAAGAGAGCGACGAGGTTCGCCCACCACCTCGACGCCGAGGTGGCCTTCGTCTACAAGCGCAGACGCACGGACGTCCGCAACGAGGTCGTCGCGCAGTGGGTCGTCGGTGACGTCGAGGGCCGTCACTGTGTGATCGTCGACGACATCATCGATACTGCAGGAACCGTCGTTGCTTCCGCCGAGCTCGTCATGGAACGTGGCGCACTGTCGGTGATGGTCGTGGCGACCCACGGGGTGTTGTCGGGTCCCGCTGTCAAACGGATCTCAACGGCTCCGATAAGTGAGCTCGTGATCACCAACACCCTGCCGATCGCCAAGGAAGCGGTCGCTCTGGGGAACGTCACCGTTCTGTCCGTTGCACCGCTGGTAGCGGGGACGATCGAGGCGATCTTCAACGACGCATCCGTGAGCGAGATCTTCAAGGGTGAGAACACCTGACCTGTGGCCGGAAGCTCGAGCGATGACCGTGTCTCGCGAACAGATCGCCACACTCGTCGCTATCGGCTTTGCCGGGTTTCGGCGCCGCTTCCAGTCCATCTCACGTCGTGCCACCGCCCGTTTCGAGAGCCGCGACTGGGACTCGCTGCACCGTGACGCTCTGGATCGCATCGATGCGTACGGGACGGCCGTCGACGCCACGATCGATTCCCTGCTGTCTGCCGGGTACGACACAGCCGATCGGCAAGCATGGGCAGATGCCAAGGCGGTGTTCCGCTCCGAGCATCTCGAGGATCCGTTTCGGCCGGTAGCTGAGACGTTCTTCAACTCGGTCACGAGGAAGCTCTTCGTGACCGAAGGCGTCGATGCCACCCTC
>JAJRYI010000383.1 GCA_024275815.1 Actinomycetes bacterium
CAGATCGGAGTCGTGTCCGCGGGCAACGAGGTGACGCCCTGCAACGTCACCGGACCGAAGTTGGCCGGTTTCGCGAAGATCGGTGTTCGGGAGGCGGGTGCCGTCGGCCTCGAGTTCGCGACCATTGCGGTATCGGACGGTATCGCCATGGGACACGAAGGGATGCGTGCCTCACTCGTATCGAGGGAGGTGATCGCAGACTCCGTCGAACTCGTCATGCACGCGGAGCGGTTCGATGGGATGGTCTCGATAGCGGGGTGCGACAAGTCCCTTCCCGGCATGCTGATGGCAGCGGCTCGCCACAATCTGCCGTCTGTGTTCCTGTACGGTGGTTCATCTCTCCCGGGACGCATCGACGACAAGGACATCTCGATCGTTGACGTGTTCGAAGGCATCGGTGCCCACTCAGAAGGTGCCATCAGCGATGAACAACTTCGCCGTATCGAGCAGAACGCGTGCCCCGGCGATGGGTCGTGCGCAGGCATGTTCACGGCTAACACGATGGCATCGGTCGGCGAGGCGATCGGTATGTCGTTGCCGGGATCTGCGTCGGTTCCCGCGGTCGACAGCCGTCTCGAGGACTACGCCCGCAAGTCGGGTGAGGCTGTCGTGGCGCTGCTCGAGGCAGATATCCGGCCCCGTGACATCATGACACGAGACGCGTTCGAGAACGCGATGACGACGGTGATGGCACTCGGGGGATCGACCAACGCCGTACTGCACCTCATGGCGATGGCGCATGAGACCGGCGTAGACCTGTCGCTCGAGGACTTCGACGAGATCTCGCGCCGCACTCCTCACATCGGGGACATGAAGCCGTTCGGGAAGTACCACATGGTCGACCTCGATCGGATCGGCGGTGTTCCAGTGGTTCTGCGAGCATTGCTCGATGCCGGATTCCTCCACGGCGATGTCATGACCGTGACCGGCAGGACGATGGCGGAGAACCTCGCCGATGTCGTCGTTCCCGAGAATCAGGACGTCGTGTTGCCGCTCGACTCCCCGTTGGCAGAACAGGGGGGCATCGCGATCCTGCGTGGCTCACTCGCCCCTGGTGGTGCCGTGGTCAAGATCGCAGGCATCGATCTCGAGGTATTCGAGGGCACAGCCCGGGTGTTCGATGATGAGCAGCACGCGCTCGAGGCGCTCTGGGCGCACGAGTTGGCACCAGGCGACGTCGTCATCATCCGGTATGAGGGGCCCAAGGGTGGGCCGGGGATGCGTGAGATGCTCGCGATCACCGCAGCGATCAAGGGCGCCGGTCTCGGAAAGGACGTTCTCTTGATCACCGATGGTCGCTTCTCGGGTGGAACGACGGGGATGTGCATCGGGCACGTCGCCCCTGAGGCTGCACACGGTGGACCGATTGCGGTCGTCGAAGAGGGTGACCGTATCCGCGTCGACATCCCGAACCGGACGATCGACGTCCTCATCGATGGGGCGACACTGATGTCGCGGATCGAGGCCTGGAAGCCGATTCCTCCGCGCTATACACGCGGTGCTCTCGCAAAGTACGCAAAGCTCGTCGGCTCCGCCGAGTCCGGTGCCGTACTGGATTGAGGCGGCCGTCAGCCGATAGCGGCATGCGTTCTCTCTCGGGTGAATGCGGCAACTTGGCTAGCATGCCCCGCATGCATCTCTCACTCGAATACTGCGCAGCCTGAAACTACACCGACCGTGCCGTGAGCATGGTTGAAGCGATCCTCTCCAAGTTCGAGCACTACATCGATGACATCACGATCATCCCGTCGCGAGGCGGTGTCTTCGAGGTCATCGTCGGTGACCAACTCGTGTTCTAGAAGAAGGAACTCGACAGGCACGCCACGATCGACGAGGTCCTCGAGTCGATCGACGCGATCATCGGTCCCGTCCCGGACCCCGAAGGTTCGTGACGGGCAGGTAAGCGGTTTGCGGGGGTACCTTCCCCCTCATGCCCGCCGGCCGCTCGAACACCGTTCTCGTATCGCAACTCCTGTCCCACGACGGGCCACACGGGCGCGTCGCCGACGACTTCGTCCGTGCTGTGTGCGCAGGATGTGGGAGTGCTCTCACTCATGATCCCCGTCACGGCGAGTGGGGAGCGTTCTGCTCCCAGTGCTGGCCCGA
>JAJRYI010000384.1 GCA_024275815.1 Actinomycetes bacterium
CTGCATAGGCAACGGAGGTCAACGACATCGCCCACAGGCCAAGGGTTCCACTCCCGATGAGATCCATCAGGATCCCGGCGGTGAAGCCGAGCAGAAGGTGGTACTCCGGTTCGACGTAGGGTGCGATCAGGATGATGACCAGCGCCACGAGCGCGGGAGCCACACCGAGAGGTTGGATCCTCCCAGCGGCGAACACGGTCGTTTGGATGACGATCGCAACGACGACGAGGAGCAGGGCAAGGGCGACGCGTGAGCGGCTCATCCCTCCCCCTCATGCGGATCAGTGGTCGTCGTAGACGACGAGTCGGGTACCGTCGTGGAGGTGACGTCGTCGCCGGCATCCTCGACCGCCTTGTCGATCGGCGACCACCCGACGACGATCTTGACGTAGTCGACCTTGGAGAGGCGGGCCGCTGGATCGATGTCGGTGCGCAGCACGAATCCGACCTCAGCGTCCGCGTCGTTCCTCACGACACCTACGACGATGCCCGGAGGGAAACGGCTGCCGTCGGTGACCACGAGGGATCCCGCACGAACAGGCTCTTTGGCGCGGAACATCTCGAGTCGAAGCGGGCCATCTCCACGTCCCGACACGATCCCGGTCTCGTTCGTCGACTGGACACGGACACCCACGGACACGATCGGATCCGTGATGAGACGGATCCTGGAGTCGTTGGCACTCACGAGATCCACCCGCCCCACGAGGCCGTCTTCATCGACGACTGCCTGGCCGGCAACGATCCCGTCCTTGGCTCCCTTATCGATGTAGCGCACGTTGTCGAACGCTGTTGGGCCTGACGCGTACATGCGGGCTGTCACGGTTGTCAGTTCACCTGCGACCTCGAGGCCGTTGATCAACTCGAGTTGGGCGACCGTCTCTTCGAGCGCTTCGGTTTCGCGAAGCTGTGCCTCGGTTTCGCGAAGCTGAGCACGTAGTCGTTCGTTCTCGTCTCTCAGCCCTGCGATGTTCGAAGCTGCGTCGACGAAGCCGACGACCGGGTTCGCGAACCAGTTCACACCTTTCTGGAGCGGGGTGAGCATCGACTGGGTCCCCTCACGAAGCACGTTCGCCACAGAGTCTTGCTCGGAACGAACGTCTAACGTCGCAACGATGAAACCGACGGCTACGAGCATGAGGAAGAGGATCGTCACCCGATCGAATCGGCGACCTGATGAGGGGATCATGATCGTTGTGGGCGCGCCCGCCTAGGCACGGCCGGATGACTGGAGGACGACATGCAGGATGTCGAACTCCTCCAGACACGCACCCGAACCGAGGACCACGCTGTGGAGCGGGCGATCTGCGGTGACGATCGGCATACCCGTCTCGTGGGCGAGTCGTACGTCGATTCCTTTCAGATACGCGCCGCCACCGGTGAGGACGATGCCTCGTTCCATGACGTCTGCGGAGAGCTCAGGAGGTGTCTTGTCGAGTGTGAACTTGACTGCATCAACGATGGCTTCGACCGGCTCTTCGATCGCCTCGCGGATCTCAGCGCTCGAAAGAACGATCGTCTTGGGGAGTCCCGAGATGAGGTCACGGCCGCGAACCTCGGCGGCGGGTTCGTCCGAGTACGGCCAGGCTGAGCCGATCGCCATCTTGATCTGCTCTGCGGTCCGTTCGCCGAGCATGAGGCTGTACTCCTTCTTCGCCCACTGGATGATCGATTCGTCGAGCTCGTCGCCTCCGATGCGGATCGATTTGGACGTCACGATGCCGCCGAGAGAGATGACAGCGACCTCAGTCGTTCCACCACCGATATCGACGACCATCGACCCGATCGGTTCATGTACGGGGAGTCCTACACCTATCGCTGCAGCCATCGGCTCTTCGATCGTGTAAGCACGCCGGGCACCTGCGTGGTACGCGGCTTCTTCGACCGCACGTCGCTCTACTGCGGTGATACCCGACGGCACGCAGATCACGATCCTCGGCCTCGCAGCGAACCTGCCTGTGTGCACCTTGTCGATGAAGTAGCGGAGCATCTTCTCTGTCACGTCGAAGTCAGCGATGACGCCATCTCGCAGCGGTCGGATGGCCTGGATGTACGACGGTGTGCGCCCGATCATCCGCTTGGCGGCCGTACCGACCTCGAGTGGCTTGTTGTCGCGTGTGTTGATCGCGACAACGGATGGCTCGTTCAGGACGATGCCCTGACCCCGCACGAACACCAGGGTGTTCGCGGTGCCGAGGTCGATGGCCATGTCCCGGCCCGTGAATGACAGGAAGTTGTTCAACGGAATGTCCTCGAATGGTTGACGACAGTGTAGCCCGTAGGCTCCTAACCGGTCTTGAAAGTGATCTATCCGAAGAAAATGCCGAGTTCCCGCTCGGCGCTTTCGATGGAGTCGGACCCGTGGACGAGGTTGTGCGTGATGACGATGCCGAAGTCTCCCCGGATCGTCCCGGGTGCCGCCTCGGCAGGGTTCGTCCCCCCCATGAGTGTGCGAGCGACCGAAACAGCCGACTCACCGGACCACTCCATTGCAACGACGGGGCCCGAGGTGATGAACGCCACGAGCTCCCCGAAGAACGGCTTGTCCGTGTGCTCTGCGTAGTGGCGACCGGCGAGCTCGGCGTCCATGGTCAACATGGAGAGCTTCTCGAGTTTGAGACCCTTGCGCTCGAAACGCGAGATGACCTCGCCGACGAGGCCGCGGGCGACGCCGTCGGGTTTCACCATGACATAGGTGTTCTCTACTGCCATTTCCAAAGAGCTCCTCGAGTGGGACGAAAGCGATCGAATCGCGGTGTATGGCGCAAGGCTAACGAGATGCGGGTCATTCCTCAGGGAGAGCGCGGGGCATGGGGCCTTCGAACTCGTCATCTTCAGGCTCGAGTTCGAAGCGGAGATGTGCCTCGGCGGATCGGTCCGACGGTGCATCGAAGGCAGCACGTGCCTCCCCGACCACGTAGAGCGACCCCGTGACGAGTACGCCGCCGTTGGTCCCCGCAGCACTCGTGGCTGCTTCGAGCGCGGACGCCACACTGGGATACACGCTCGACGGGGCATCGAGAGCGATCCGTGCATCCTCGGCAACTCGCTGCGGATCGATCGAGGACGGGTCGTCGGCAGCGGTGGCGAACACGGCGCCGATGAGGCTGTGCAACGGTGCGACGAGGTCGGTGACGGAGCGTTCACCTCTCACACCGATGACGAGTTGCCACGGCATCGTCGGGAACTCCGTGTCGAGGGTTGCAGCGAGGCCGTTGATCCCCTGCTCGTTGTGGGCCCCATCGAGCAGAACGATCGGCCTGCGCCCAACGACCTCGAGACGACCGGGAGCAGTCGTGGCGGCAACCGCGACCTCGAGGAGGTCGCGGTCCAGGCCGCGTCCGAGGAACATCTCACTCGTTGCGATCGCCGTTGCGAGATTGTCGACCTGGTGGCGACCGTGGATGGGGAGGTAGAGGTCGCGGTACTCGGCGAACACACCCGTGACAGAGGTGCGCCACCCTCCCACGGCGATGTCCGCCTCCTCGATGGAGTACGACTCACCGTGGCGAATCCAGTTGGCGTCGACCGTCGAGACCCGACGGGCGACGACATCGATGGCGTCGCCTGGGAGAGGGCCGGTGACCAGCGTCCCGCCGTCCTTGACGATCGCAACTTTCTCTGCTGCGATCTCTGCGATCGTGTTCCCGAGGAACTCTGTGTGGTCGATCCCGATGCTTGTGACCACCGAGACGTCCGCATCGAGGACGTTCGTTGCATCGAGCCGTCCTCCGAGACCTACCTCGATGATGGCGACATCGACGGTCGCGGTCGCAAAGATCGACAAGGCGAGGGCAGCCGTGACCTCGAAGTAGGTCACGGTGGTGTCTGCCGATCGTTCATACCCGACGACGAACCATGCAATGTCCGCGACTGCGTCGGTGAAGTCGTGCGGGTCGAGCGGCACCCCATGGATGGTGAACCGCTCCTCGACCCGATCGAGGTGCGGTGACGTGAAGCCGCCTGTGGCGAGGCCGTGTGCCCCAAGGATCTGCTGCACCATGCGCGAGACGGTGGTCTTGCCGTTCGTCCCCGCTATGTGAATGGTCGGATAGGTGGATTGGGGGTCATCCATGAAGGAGAGCAGTCCCGTGATCCGTTCGAGACCCGGCTGTACACCGCGACCGATCCGTTCATCGAGGAACGCCTCAGCCTCGTCCCTATTGCGGATGATGGGTGCTGGTGTGTCCGTCACGGCTCAGCCGCGCTCATCGAGTTGGCGGCGCTGCTCGATGAGCTCCGCCTCGACCTCTGCCATGCGGTCCTGCTCCTGTTGCACGACGGCAGCCGGCGCACGATCCCTGAAGTTGGGGTTGTCGAGTTTCGCCCTGGAGCGAGCGATCGATGCTTCCAGTTCTGCGATCACCTTGGTGACGCGCGGCCGCTC